>JAICUS010000573.1 GCA_025935735.1 Solirubrobacteraceae bacterium
ATCGAGGTCTCGTCCACGATCACCACGTCGTGCGGCAGCCGCTGGCCGCGATTGTGGCGGAAGCGGCTGTGGCTGTCCGGGCGCCAGCCGAGCAGGCGGTGCAGCGTCGAGGCGTGCAGCGAGAGCAGCTGGTCGCGGACGGCGGGCGCGACCTCCAGTGCGTGCGCCTCCGCGTGCACGGCCTCCTCGAGCCGGGCGGCGGCCTTGCCCGTCGGGGCGGCGAGCGCGATGAGGGGGGCGGCGTCCTGGTCGTACAGCAGCGCGGCGATCCGGGCGACGGTCGTCGTCTTTCCGGTGCCGGGGCCGCCGGCGATGACGGCCAGGCCGCGGCGGACGGCGGCCGCGGCGGCCTCGCAGTGGCGGCCGCCCTGCGGGAACAGGCGCGCGAGGCCCGCGTCGAGGCGGGCGGCGTCGTAGCGCGGGGCGTGCGCGGCGAGCGCGTTGAGGTCGTCGGCCACGCGGCGCTCCTCGCGCCAGTAGCGGTCGAGGTAGAGCCGGCTCTCCTCGAGGTGCAGCGGGCCGGCGAGCAGCGGGCTGGCCGCGACCCGGTCGACCCAGCCGTCTCCCGGCCAGGGCAGCGCGGAGAGGTCGACCGGCTCGTCGGAGTCCACGGTCGCGGTGTCGCGGACGGTGGCCAGGTCGACGTGCACGTGCCCGAGCCGGGGCGCGCGGACGGCGAGCGCGACCGCGAGCCGGACCGACTCGTCGGCCTCTCCGGCCAGGGCGGACAGGCGCTGGGCGACGTGGACGTCGGCGGCCGAGACGACGCCGGCGTCGTTGAACGCGCGCAGCAGACCGGCGGCGCGGGCGGCCCGCCGCGGGTCGCAGGGATCGGCGAGCGCGCTCATCCGGCCTCCAGGACGTCGCTCAGCGCGGCCACCAGCGCGCCGGACGGGCGCCAGGCGAAGACGCCGTAGGCCGGGTCGCCGGTCATCCCGCGCAGGAACAGGTAGAGCACGCCGGCCAGCTGGCGGTCGGGGTCGTAGCCGGGCACGCGCCAGCGCAGGTAGCGGTGCAGCGCGACCGCGTACAGCAGCGCCTGCAGGCCGTAGTGGGCGTGGTGCATCTCGGCGGCCAGGGCGTCCGGCGCGTGGTGGCGCAGCGCCAGCGGCTCGCCGGGCGGCGCGAGCCAGTTCGTCTTGTAGTCCAGCACCGCGAAGCGGTCGCCGAGGCGCACGACGAGGTCGATGCTGCCCGTGAGATAGCCGCGCACGACCGAGCGCAGCGCCGGGTCCTCCAGCCGCGCGGCGTAGCCGGCGAGCGGGTCGTCATGGGCGCGCAGGACGGCGGCGATCGCCGGCAGCGTCAGGTTCCCGGACGGCTCGTCGCCGCCGGCCAGCGGCAGCTCGAACGCCAGCTCGTCGAGCCGATCCGCGCGGCCGAAGGAGCGCAGCGGCCGCTCGTCGAGCAGCGGGCCGAGCGGCGTCTCGAGCGCCGTGCGCAGCCCGGCCACCACCCGCCCGGGGTCGCCGACGTCGACGCTGCGCCACGCCTGGACCGCGGCGACCTGCTCGGCGAGCTCCGCGTCGAGGTCGGGAGCGGCGAAGTCCGTCGCCTCGAGCACGCGGTGCACGAACGTGCCGACGCGGGCACCGGCCGGCATCGCGGCGAGCGGGAGGTCGCCGCTCGGGGGCGGCGCGGCGCCGGGCTCGTCGCGCACGGTGTCGTCGTCCTCGGGCTCGCTGGCGACGCGGGCGTCGTAGGCGTCGGCGGTGATGTCGCTGTAGGAGGTGCGGCGCCAGCGGGCGTCGAGCGTGCGGTCGAAGGCGGCGGCGGCCAGCTCGCCCGCGTCGTCGAACGGCGGCGTCCAGGACGGCGGCAGCCCGGCGATCGCGGCGTCCTCGACGGCGAGGCACGCCGGCGCGGCGGCGCGCAGGGCCTCGAAGCGGGCCAGCGCCTCGGCGTCGGGCGGCGTGCGCGTGCCCTCGGAGGCGACGGTCCCGTCGTCGTCGCGCGCGAACAGCAGCCGGCCGAGCGGCGAGTTGCGGCTGTCCCAGGTCGGCGCCCACCAGATCACCGCGCGGTGGCGCGCGCGGGTCAGGGCGACGTAGGCCAGCCGCAGGTCCTCGCCGCGCTGCTCGACGAGCTCCTGCTGGCGGTGCGCGTCGTAGTCGCGGCCCTCGAGGGCCACGTCGAGCACCCGCGCCGGGTCGTGGAAGCACACCGGGTGCGGGTCGCGCGGGATGAAGCCGGGCTCCCACAGGAACGGCGCGTAGACCACCGGGAACTCCAGGCCCTTGCTGCGGTGCACGGTCAGCACCTGCACGGCGGCGGCGTCGGACTCCAGCCGCCGGCTGCGCTCCTCGTTGCCGGTGTCGCGGTCGGCCTCGGCGATCCGCCGGTGCAGCCACGCGGTCAGCGCGGTCGTGCCGAGCTGCTCGGTGGTCGCCGCGGTGTGCAGGAGCTCGGAGACGTGGCGCAGGTCGGTGAGCCGCCGCTCGCCGTCCACGCCGCCCAGCACCCGCGCCGGCAGCTGCTCGGCCACCGCGACCGTCTCGGCCAGCGCGGCGATCCCCTGCTCGCGCAGCGCCCGCGCCCAGTCGTGCAGCCGGCCGTGGACGTCCTCCCAGGCCTCCTCGGACGCGCAGGCGACCCGCGCGGCGTCCCAGCCGAGGAAGCACGTGAGCGCGGCGGCGTGGGCGCGCGAGGGGGAGGCCGGGCGCTCCAGCGCCTGCAGCAGCGTCAGCCACTCCCGCGCCGGCTCGGTGGCGAACACGCTGCCCGCGCCGTTGATCACCGCGGGGACGCCGGCCGCGTCCAGCGCCTCGCGGATGCGGGCCGCGATGCGATTGGTCGGCACGAGCACGGCGATGTCGCCGCAGGCCACGCCGCCGGCGTCGAGCGTGCGCACGACGTCGGCGGCGACGTCGCGGGCCACGTGGTCGACCGCCGAGTCCTTCTTGACCACACCGGCGCGCGGCGTGAGCTCGACCCCCGGGTGGTCGCGGCGCACGATCCGCACGCGCAGCGGCATCCCCGGCAGCGCCCCGCCGCGATCCTCGTGCGCCGCCCGCACGCGCCGGTAGACGATCCCCTCGTGCCCCAGCCGGGCGTGGCCGAACAGCGCGTCGTAGGCGTCGATCAGCGGCTGGTCGGAGCGCCAGTTGGTCTCCAGCGTCGCCCGGGTGCGCGCGGCCGCGGCGGCGTCGAGGTAGGCGTAGACGTCGGCGCCGCGGAAGGCGTAGATCGCCTGCTTCGGGTCGCCGATGAGCACGAGCGTGACCTCCGGCGCGTCGAACGCGCGGCGCAGGATGTCCCACTGCACCGGGTCGGTGTCCTGGAACTCGTCGACCAGCACGACGTCGTAGCGGGCCCGCAGCCGCTCGACCGCGGCGTGGTCGTCCAGCGCGGCGTGGAGCCGGGTGAGCAGGTCGTCGTAGGTCATGACGGCCAGGGCGCGCTTGCGGCGCTCGAGCTCGTCGCGCGCGGCCTGCGCGAGCCGGCGCCGCATCTCCGGCTTCTCGCCCGTCGCGCCGGCCAGCGGCACGCCGGGGTTCTCCACCGCCGCGCGGGCCACCGCGGCGGCCTGCGCGCGCGGGAACGCCGGCTCGCCCTCGCGCAGGAAGCGGCGCACGTAGAGGTCGTCCACCACCTCGTCCACCAGGTCGCTGACGTCCTCCACGAACGTGGCGTCGGGGTCCGGGTCGCCGGCGATGCCGAGGCCGGCGAGCACCTCCTGGCAGAAGCCGTGGGTGGTGGCGATCGTGGCCGCGTCGAAGTCGGCCAGCGCGCGCCGCAGCCGGTACAGAGCGCGGTCCCGGTC
>JAICUS010000613.1 GCA_025935735.1 Solirubrobacteraceae bacterium
GCGGCGATGATGCTGCCGTCGCTGGCGCCGACGGTGGCGCTGTACTCGCGGATGAGCCGCGCGCGCTCGCCGGTGTCGCCGCTGCTGTTCACGGCCGGCTACCTCGTCGTGTGGGGGGCCGCGGGCGCGCTCGCCTTCGCTGTGGCCGCCGCCGGGCGCGGGATCCTCGGCGACGTGCTGGCCTGGGACCGGGCCGGCCGCTGGGCTGCGGGCGTGACGCTGCTGGTCGCCGCCGCCTACGAGGTCACGCCGCTCAAGGACGTCTGCCTGGGCAAGTGCCACAGCCCGCTGGGGTTCCTGCTCGGCGCCTGGCGCGACGGCCCGGCGGGAGCGCTCAAGATGGGCGCCCGTCACGGCGCCTGGTGCCTCGGCTGCTGCTGGGCGCTGATGGCCTCGCTGCTCGCGCTGGGCGTGATGAGCGTCGCCTGGATGGCGTTCGTCGCCGTGCTGATCGCGGTGGAGAAGACCCTGCCCTGGCAGCGGGTCGCCACCTACGGCACGGCGGCGCTGCTGCTCGTCCTGGGCGTCTTGGTGCTGGCGTCCCCGGACGCGGTGCCGGGGCTCACGATCCCGGCCGGCGACGCGATGCCGATGATGCGCTGACGAACGCCCGGACCGCCTCGGCGTCGACGGCCCACGCGGTCGGCGGCGACCCGGCGTCCGAGCGGGCGAACACGACGCCCACAAGATGCCCGGAGCCGTCGGTCACGGGCGCGCCCGAGTCGCCCGGCTGGACGGCCGCCGCCAGCTCGAGCGCCGGCCGGACCACCGCGCCGCCCGGTCCCTTCACCGTCGCGGTCACCCCCCGCCGCACGTGGGCGGCCAGCGCGCGGGGGCGGCCCCCGCGCAGCACCTCGACGCCGCCGGCGTCCGCCGCGGGCCGTGCACGCAGGCCGGCCACGGCGAGCACGGCGAGGTCGAGCCGGCGGTCCACCCGCACCACCCGCGCCGTGCGCCCGGCCACCCGCACGACCCCGCCGCCGTCGAGCACGTGCGCCACGGTCACGACCCGCGCCGGCCCGACCACGAACCCGGTCGCCTGCCCGGGCACGAGCCCCGCTTGTGCGACGGTCACCCGCAGCGGCTCGGGCGCCCCGGCGGGGCGGTGCGGCGCGCCGCCGCAGCCGCCCGCGGCCAGCGCCGCGAGTGCCGCCGGGAGCGCGAGCTGAAGCCTCACGGGCGTTTTGTACACCGACCTGAGATCCAGGACAGCCGAACTGCGGCTGGGTAGGGAGTGGTCAGCCCGGCGGCGCGACCGAAACGAACATCCGCGCACCGCGGCAAGGGCTCCTGCTTCCCTACCCAGCAGCAGTTCGCCGAGCCCGCTGCCACCGATGCACGGAGCGAGCGACCCGAAGCCACCCGGGGTCGCGTCAACCCGGCGGCGGCGCGGTCGTGCCGCGCACGATGAGCTGCGGGGCGTGGACGCGGGTGGCGCGGCGGGTGCGGCCCTCGGCGCGCTCGAGGAGCAACTGGAACGCCTCGCGGCCCATCTCCCAGCGGGGCTGGTGGATCGTGGTCAGCTGGATGTGGCTGAGCCCGGCGATGAACGTGTTGTCGTAGCCCACCACGGAGACGTCGCCGGGGATGCTGACGCCGTCGTGTTCCAGGCGGTCGATGAGGCCCACCGCGACGAGGTCGTTGGCGGCGACGACCGCGGTGGGCAGCTGGCCGCGCAGCAGCCGCTCGGCGCCTGCCGTGCCGGCCTGCTCGGTGAACTCGCCCGCGATCACCCGCGCGTGCCGGGCCAGGCCGGCGCGGGCCATCGCCTTCAGGTAGCCCGACCGCCGCGGGGCGGCGCCGGCGCCCTGGCCGCCGTCGACGTGGACGATCCGCTCGTGGCCCAGCTCCAGCAGGTGCTCGACGGCCAGCCGCGCGCCGGCCGCGTCGTCGGCGGTCACGCAGTCGATCCCCGCGTCCCGCACCCGGCGGCCGATGACCACGCAGGGCAGCGGGCGCACCGCCGCCGCCAGCCAGGCCCCGGACATCCGCGGCGAGACGAGGATGAGGCCGTCGGTGCGGTACTCCAGAAGCGCCTCGAGCATCGCCACCTCGCGCTGCTGGCGCCGGCCGCCGGTGATGAACAGCAGGCGGTGGTCCTCCTGCGACGCGTACTCCTCGATCCCGTTGGCGATCTCGGCGAAGAACGGGTTGTGGAGATCATTCAAGAGGATGCCCACCGTGTTGGTGCGATGGGCGGCCAGGCTGCGGGCGATCGCGTTGGGCCGGTAGCCCAGGCGCTCGGCCGCCGCCAGCACGAGCCCGCGGCGCTGGTCGGACACCTTGTCGCTGCCGCGCATGACCAGCGAGACCAGCGCGCGCGACACCCCGGCGGCCCGGGCCACGTCCTCCATCGTCACGTAGCCGCGGCGGCGCCCGTCGCCGGCGGGCGCATCGACCGGCCCGGGCACGGCGGTCTTCGCCATGCGGCGGATTATGCCGGTTGGAGCGCGCTAATTGAAGAGTTGCGTTGGAGCGCTCCAAGCGGTAGCGTGCCGATTGGAGCGCTCTAAGCGGCTGCGCTCCGACGAGGAGGAGCAGAGCGTGCACCGACCCACCGAGCCGCGGCTGGCGGCGGCTCCCATCTCCTGGGGCGTCTGCGAGGTCCCCGGCTGGGGGCTCCAGCTGGAGCCCGACCGCGTGCTCGCGGAGATGGCGGCGCTCGGCGTCACGGCCACGGAGCTCGGCCCGCAGGGCTGGCTGCCCACCGACGGCCGCTCGGCCCGGGCGGTGCTGGACCGCTACGACCTGCAGCTGGTCGGCGGCTTCGTCCCCGTCGTCGTCCACGAGCCCGAGCTCGCCACCGAGCCGGCCCGCCGGGCCGCGGCCCAGCTGGCCGAAGCGGGCGGCGAGCTGTTCATCGCCGCCGCCGTGCAGGACGACGCCTGGTCGGATCCCGTACCGCTGGACGCCGGCGGCTGGAGGCGCGCCGGCGAGCACCTGCGCACGCTCGCCGACGTCGCGCGAAGCGAGGGCGTCGAGCTCGTCATCCACCCCCACGCCGGCACGGTCCTCGAGACCGCCGCCGACGTGGAGCACGCGCTGGCGCACACGGACGTGCCCTGGTGCCTGGACACCGGCCACCTGCTGATCGGCGGCGTGGACCCGGTGCGGTTCGTCGCCGACCACGGCGAGCGCATCGGCCACGTCCACTTCAAGGACGTAGACGCGCGCGTGGCCGAGCGTTTCACCGCCCGCGAGCTGTCGCTGGTGCAGGCCGTGCAGCACGGCCTGTTCCGGCCGCTCGGAGAGGGCGACGCCCGGATCGCGGAGGTCGTCCGGGCGCTCGCCGCCTCGGGGTACGAGCGCTGGCTCGTCCTCGAGCAGGACCTCGCCATCACCGGGTCGGAGCCCCCGGCCGGCGGCGGTCCGGTGCTCGATGTGCGCAAGAGCATCGAGTTCCTGTCAACCC
>JAICUS010000177.1 GCA_025935735.1 Solirubrobacteraceae bacterium
CGTTCACCACGGGGCCGCTCGCCGCGGGCGCGCACACGTTCCGCGTGTTCGCCACCGACGTCTACGGCGCCTCTGATGTGCGCTCGATCGCCCGCTTCGACTTCACCGTGCTGCCAGACGCGGACGGCGACGGCGTCACCGACGCCGCGGACAACTGCCCGGGCGACGCCAACCCCGACCAGGCGGACGGCGACCGCGACGGCGTGGGCGACGCGTGCGACCTGCTGCCGCCGGCCACGATCCGGCCGGTCGCCGGCGTCAACGCGACGGTGTCGGTGGTGTCCGGCGAGGTGTTCGTCAAGCTGCCGGCGCGCGTCCCGCTCGGCTTCCGCGGGCTGCGCGCGCCGTTCCAGCAGACGGGGTTCGTGCCGCTCAAGGGCGCCGCGTCGCTGCCCGTGGGCACGACGGTCGACGCCCAGCGCGGCGAGATCGCCCTGTCGGCGGCGGCGAACGGCTACGCGCCCGGCAATCGCAGGGCGCGGCTCCAGCAGGCGCACATCCGCGCCGGGATCTTCGCCCTGCGCCAGGCCAGGCTGCGCAAGAAGGCCAAGAAGGCGACGAAGATCCCCGCGACGGTGGCGCTGGTCAGCGCCGCGGGCGCCCAGGCGCCGTGCGCGCGCGGCCCCAACAAGGGCGTGGTGCGAACGCTCGGGCTGGTGGCCAAGGGCGTCTTCCGCGCCGTCGGCGGGGCCAGCACGGCCACGGCGAAGAACGCGACGTTCAACGTCACCGACCGCTGCGACGGCACGCGCACCGACGTCGGCAAGGGCCGCGTCACGCTCAAGGTCAAGGGGCGCAAGAAGCCGGTGACCGTGCGCGCCGGCCAGTCGTTCTTCGTCCGCGCGCGGCTGTTCGCCGTGAAGAAGGGCCGCAGGCCTAGCGCCCGGTGAAGTCCGGGGCGCGCCGCTCGGCTGCGGCGCGCACGCCCTCCTTGACGTCCTCGGTGGCCACGCAGATGCGCTGGGCGGCGAGCTCGAGCTCGAGCGTCGTCGAGAGCGCCGGGCGGGCGGACGCGTCGACCAGTCGCTTCGCCAGCCCGACGGCCACCGGCGCGCAGGCCAGCAGCTCGTCCACCAGCTCCTGGGTGACCGCGTCGAGCCGCTCGGCCGGCGCGACGCGGTTGGCCAGCCCGAAGCGCTCGGCCTCCTCGGCGCCGATCACCCGGCTGGTCATGATCAGCTCCTTCGCCCGGCCGACGCCGATCACCTGCGGCAGCCGCGAGGAGCCGCCGAGGTCGGGGACGAGGCCGAGCCGGGTCTCGATCAGCCCCGCGACGGCGTCCTCCGCGAACACGCGCAGGTCGCAGGCCAGCGCGAGCTCCAGCGCGCCGCCCAGGCACGCGCCGTGGATCTGCGCCACGACCGGCTTGGGCATCTCCTCAGCCAGGTTCCAGGCCTCCAGGCAGGCGCGCCGGAACGCGCCGAGGTTGCCGGAGGCGGCGGCGAGCGCGGCGACGTCCATCCCGGCGGAGAACACCGGGCCGGCGCCGCGCACCACCACCACGCGCACGCCCGGGTCGTCGGCCGCGTCCCGGAAGCCGTGGCGGATGGCCAGGGCGAGATCGAGGTTGAGCGCGTTGCGCTTGTCGGGACGGTTCAACACGAGGTGGCGGACCGGTCCGCGGTCCTCGGCGAGCACCAGGTCTGGCATGGCCGCGGAGCCTATCCTCGGTTCCCATGAGCGACGCCCAGCACGTGCAGGACGCCTTCGACCGCGCCTATCTCGGCGGCCCCGAGCGCCACCGCGAGAAGGCGATCGGCCAGGGCAAGCTGCCGGTCCGCGAGCGGGTCGCGCGGCTGCTGGACGACGGCTCGTTCACCGAGGACGCGCTGCTGGCCAGCTGGGAGGCCGACGGGCTGGGCGCGGACGGCGTCGTCACCGGCATGGGCACGGTCGGCGGGCGCACGGTGGCGCTGATGGCCAACGACCCGACGGTCAAGGCCGGCTCCTGGGGCCCGAAGACGGTCGAGAAGATCCTGCGCATCCAGGAGGCGGCGCTCGCCCACCGGGTGCCGATGGTCTACCTGGTCGACTCCGCCGGCGCCCGGATCACCGAGCAGGTGCAGATGTTCCCCGGCCGCCGCCACGCCGGGCGGATCTTCTTCAACGAGGTGCGGCTGTCCGGCGCGGTGCCGCAGGTGTGCGTCCTGTTCGGGCCCAGCGCGGCCGGCGGCGCCTACATCCCCGCGTTCTGCGACGTGGTGATCATGCGCGACGGCAACGCCTCGATGTACCTCGGCTCGCCGCGCATGGCCGAGGCGGTGATCGGCGAGACGGTGACCCTGGAGGAGATGGGCGGCGCCAAGATGCACACGGGCGTCTCGGGCTGCGGGCACTTCCTCGTCAAGAGCGATGAGGAGGGCATCGACCTCTGCAAGCGCTACCTGGGCTACTTCCCGTCCTCCTGCGACGAGGAGCCGCCGGTGGCCGCGCCCGCCGAGCCGGCGGCGGAGCTCCCCGCGATCCCGGTCGACGAGAACAAGCCGTGGGACATGCGCGAGCTGATCGACGCGCTGGTCGACGACGGCTCGTTCCTGGAGGTCCACAAGCGCTGGGCGCGCGAGGTGCTCGTCGGCTACGCGCGGCTGGACGGGCGCGTCGTCGGCATCGTGGCCAACCAGCCGAAGTTCAAGGGCGGCGTGCTGTTCGTCGACTCGGCCGACAAGGCGGCGCGGTTCATCTGGACGTGCAACGCGTACTCGATCCCGCTGCTGTTCCTGGCCGACGTGCCGGGGTTCATGATCGGCACGCACGTCGAGCGCCAGGGGATCATCCGGCACGGCGCGAAGATGATCTCGGCGGTGTCGGAGGCCACGGTCCCGAAGATCTGCGTGATCGTGCGCAAGGCCTACGGTGCGGGCCTGTACGCCATGGCCGGCCCGGCGTACGACCCGGACGTGACGCTCGCGCTGCCCACGGCGAAGATCGCCGTGATGGGCCCGAGCGCCGCCGTCAACGCCGTCTTCTACAACCAGCTGCAGGCGATCGCGGACGAAACCGAGCGCGAGGCGCGCCGGCGCGAGCTGATGGCCGAGTACGCGGAAGGCGTCGACCTGCTGCACCTCGCGTCGGAGATGGTGATCGACGGGATCGTCCAGCCGGAGGATCTGCGCGCGGAGCTCGCCCGCCGGTTCGCCCGCTACGCGTCCAAGCGCCGCGAGTGGCCGGCGAAGCGCAACGCCATCCCGCCGGCCTGATCGAGCGCGTCCGCGATCGCCAGCGCCAGGTCCACTGCGGCCTCCTCGCCGGCGGCGCCGACCGCGACGTGCCCCCGCCGCCCGCCGGCGCGCGGCGGCGGCAGGCCGAGCGCCTCGGTCGCCCGGCGCACGGCCGGATCGCGCCCGGTCACGCCCGCTCCGGGGCGGATCTCGAGCACCACCGCCGCCTCCAGCCGCGGCCGGACGGCGCCGTGGAGCAGCAGGGCGGGGGAGAGCGAGGCGGGAGGCCGGGCGGCCAGCTCGTCGTGCACCGCGACGGCCACCGCGGTCGCGGTCGCCTCGCCCGGGCCCCAGCCGGCCAGCCCGGCATCGATCGCCGCGGCCACCGCGGCCAGCAGCACGATCGTGGGGACGAGCTGCACGAGGCCGAGCCACAGCCCACCCACGCCCGCCGCCCGGGCCACGCACGCCGCGAGCACGAGGGCCGCCGCGCCGAGCAGCCACCAGCGAGGCACGCGCCCGAGCCCCAGCCGCGGCGAGCCGAACCCCGCGCACACCAGGAGCGCGCGGCCGACGTCGTCCGGAGCCACGTAGACGTCCGCGATCTCCCGAGCCGGGAAGAGGAGCCGCACGGGGCTGGCCACTCCCGCCGTCTCCAGCGTCACCGCGAGCGCGCCGAGCGCCGCGCAGGCCAGCCCGGCCGGCGCTGAGACGACCGACAGCAGGCTCCCCGCCGCGCCGAGCGCCGCGCCCACGCCGGTCGCGGCGAGCGTCTGCGGCCGCGCGCGCCGGGGGCGCACCTCGGCGGCGTCCCCGCGGGCCCGCAGCCAGGCGACCAGCCGCCGCGCCGCCGCGCGCTCGGCTTCCGACCCGGGCGGCCGCACCTCCTCGCCCGCGGCCCGCGCCACCTGGGACAGCACGCTCACGGCGGGCAGCATGCCAGCCCTCGGTATGGTCAGCGCCCGGATGGATCGCCACGAGCTCGCCTTCGCCGGACTCGCCCGGCACGCCGACCTGATCGCGGCGGGCGAGCTGTCCTCGCGGGACCTGGTCGAGCTCTACCTGCGGCGCATCGCCCGCCTGGACCCGATCGTCAACGCGTTCCGGGTCGTGTTCGGCGAGCGCGCGCTGGCCGAGGCCGAGCAGGCCGACGGCCGCCGCCGCGCCGGCGACAAGCGTCCGCTGCTGGGCGTGCCGGTCGCGGTCAAGGACGACGTGGACGTGGCCGGCGAGACGACCGCCTACGGCTGCGACGTCGACCCGGTTCCGGCGCCCGCTGACGCCGAGATGGTCCGCCGGCTGCGGGCCGCCGGGGCGATCGTGATCGGCAAGACCCACGTCCCCGAGCTGATGGCCACGCCGTGGACGGAGTCGCCGACGTTCGGCGTCACCCGCAACCCGTGGGACCTGCGGCGCACGTCGGGCGGCTCGAGCGGCGGCTCGGCCACCGCGGTCGCGGCGGGGCTCGTGTCCGCGGCGCTCGGCTCCGACGGCGCGGGGTCGGTCCGCATCCCCGCCGCCTGCTGCGGGCTGTTCGGCCTCAAGCCGCAGCGCGACCGGATCTCCACCGCCCCGCAAGCCGACCTCCCCCGCGGGATGACCGTCTACGGCCCGCTGGCCCGCCACGTCGCCGACGCCGCGCGGCTGATGGACGCGCTCACCGACGGCCTGTCGCTCGCCGAGGCCGCCGCCACGGGCCCGGGGCGGCTGCGGGTCGCCGTCTCCACCGCCGTCCCGCCCGGCTTGGGCGTCACGCCCGACGCCGAGCAGCTCGCGGGCGTCGAGGCCACCGCGACCGCGCTGCGCGAGCTCGGCCACGCCGTCGAGCCCCGCGACCTCGCCTGGGACATGGCGATGGGCAACCGCATCCTCGCCCGGTTCGTCCGCGGCCTGGGCGACAAGGCCTCCGACATCGGCCACCGCGAGCGGCTGTCGCGCCAGGCCCGCGGCCTGGCCCGGCTCGGCTCGCTGATCCCGGACCGCGTCGCCGACGCCGCCGCCCGCGCGGCCGGCGGGGACGCGCAGCGGCTGAACGCGATCTTCGCCCACGCCGACGTCGTCCTCACGCCGCTGTTCACCCGCCGCCCGCCGCTGGTGCGTCAGTTCGCCGGCCGCCCCGCGCTGCCGACGCTGCTCACCATGGTCCGGCTCGCGCCCTACCCCGGCGCGTTCAACCACACCGGGCAGCCCGCCGTGTCAGTCCCGGCCGGCTTCGCCGCCGACGGCTTCCCGCTCTCCGCCCAGCTCGTCGGCCCGCCGGACTCCGAGCCGCTGCTCGTCAGGCTCGCGGCCCAGCTCGAGCGCCACACCGGCTGGCCGGCCCACATCCCGAGGGCCGCGGTGTGAGCCCCGGCGAGCTGCGCGCGCTGGCCGAGGCCGTGGCCCGCGAGGCCGGTGCGCTGCTGCGGGCCGCGTTCGAGGGGCCGGAGCTCAGGGTGTCGGCGAAGTCGACGCCCACGGACCTCGTCTCTGAGGCCGACCACGCGGCCGAGCGGCTCATCCGCGACCGGATCGCCGCCGCCCGCCCCGGCGACGGCGTGCTCGGCGAGGAGGGCGGCGACCACGCCGGGACGAGCGGCGTGCGCTGGGTGGTCGACCCGCTCGACGGCACCATCAACTTCCTGTTCGGCCTCCCGCAGTGGGCGGTGAGCATCGCCTGCGAGGACGCGGACGGCGCGCTGGCCGGCGTGGTCTACGACCCGCTGCGCGACGAGCTGTTCTCGGTCGAGCGCGGCGGCACGCCCACCCGCGACGGCGCCCCGATCGCCTGCTCGGACCGCGAGGACATCGCCACCGCGCTGGTCGGCACCGGCTTCGGCTACGACGCCGAGGTCCGCCGCGCGCAGGCCGCCGTGGCCGCCCGGCTGCTCCCGGACGTGCGCGACATCCGCCGCTTCGGCTCGGCGGCCATCGACCTGGCCTGGACCGCCTGCGGGCGCCTCGACGCCTACTACGAGCACGGCCTGAACGCCTGGGACCTCGCCGCCGGCCGGCTGCTGTGCGAGCGCGCCGGGCTGGAGGTCCACGACCTGGCGCCCGTCGGCCCGTCCGGCCCCGGCGTGCTCGTCAGCCCGCCCGCGCTGTCCGCGCCGCTGCTGCAGCGCCTGGCGTGAGCCGCGCCCCGCCCGGGTAGCCCGCAGGCATGCTCATCGGCGCAATCATCGCGGTCTGCCTGATCCTGCTGGTGCTGGCGTTCCTGTTCCCCCGCCTCTCCCGCGGCCCCGAGCGGGGGACCGAGCGGACGATCGGGCTCGGCAGCCGCGGCGCGAGCAAGGCCCCCGGAAAGCTCGGCCGCTGGCTGAGCAAGCCCTTCACCACCTCCAACAAGGCCGTCGCCAAGAGCGCCAGCACCGGGCGCAAGGGCCGGTCGAAGATGCCGTTCTGAGGGAGTGCCCGGAGCGGGATTCGAACCCGCACGCCCCGAAGGGCAGGGCTTTTTGAGAGCCCCGAGTCTGCCGTTCCTCCACCCGGGCTGAAGGCGCTCACATACTAGTGGCGCACCCGGCAACGATCGTCGGCCTTCGAGCGCGCCGCGCGGCGCTGCGCCGCACCGTCGAAGGACACCCGTACCACCAGTACGAATGACCTTCGCCGGCGCGCCGCAGCATCCACGCGGCATCGCTCGCCAAGCCGGCGAACGTCGCCGGGCGCACCACTAGGCGGGCGCCGGTTCCGGCTCGCGCTCCCGGCGCGGGCGCTCGACCTCGACGTTCCAGCGCTGCCGGAAGCCCTGCATGGCGAAGACGATCAGCGCGAGCTGGACCGGGATCAGCAGCACGCAGAGCAGGCCGAGCACGCTGGACGGGATCGCCGGGTCGATGAAGCCCGGGTTGTCGCGTGAGAACCAGGCCGGCGCGGCCACCGCGGCGAAGATGCCGAGGATCACCGCGATCGCCGCCGCCATCGGCAGCACCCCGCGGCTCCAGCGGGCGACGAAGACCGCGAACACGACGTCGACGAGGATGAAGACGATCTGGAAGAGCCGCGCGCTCTCCAGCGCCGACCAGCCGCCGAGGGTCACGATCAGCACCAGCGCGGCCGAGGCGAGCAGCAGCACGATCACGATCAAGCGCGTGAGCTTCGACGTCGCCTTGCGGCGGTTCGGGTGTTCGATGACGACGTCGTCGCCGTCCGCCATGACGCGGGCGACGATCGCGCTCGGCGCGGGCGGCATGCGCCGCTCGCGCCGAGGGCCGAGAGGTTCAGGGGCGCAGCTTGCGGCCCCAGCTGGCGCGGTCGCGGGCGATCATCGTCCCACTCCGTCAGTCGGGATGGCGGCGTTGGCCAGCGCCGGGTCGTCGGCGTCGGTCACCGGCGTGCCCGACGTCGCCGTGTCGGCGGCCGTCGCGGTCTCGCCGGCGCTCGACCACGAGCTGCGGCTCCAAGAGGAGCGCGTCGGGTCGACGACGGCACCGAGCGCGTCGCAGCCGGCGCACGACCAGCTCGAGCGCGCCCAGCCCGCGGACAGCGTGCCGGTCGCGACGCTCCACGCGGACCGAGTCCACTGCGAGACGTCGATCCCGGCGCGGTTGACCCAGTCGATCAGCGCGTTCGGGGCCACGCCCGCGTTGGCCAGCGTGTACGGGGCGGGGGTGAAGACGGCGTGCTCGACGTCGATCTCGCCCGCCCCACCGGAGCCCTTGATCGGGTGGTCGGTGACCATCAGCAGCGTCTTGACCTGGTCCGGCGTCAGCCACGGGCGGGCCTGCAGCAGCAGGGCGGCCGCGCCGCTGACCACCGGGGCGGCCATCGACGTGCCGCCGGCCTTGAAGTACTGGCCGGCCACCACGCAGCCCGGGCACAGCTGGGCGAACGCGCTGCCGGGGGCGAGCACGGAGATGATGTGCGCGCCCGGCGCCATCACCTCGGGCTTGCTGAAGCCGTCCTGGGTGCGGCCGCCGCTCGACCACGAGGCCTTCTCGCCCTTGCCGTAGTCGCCGGTCTCGTCGGCGCCGCCGACCGAGATCACGAACGGGTCGTTGGCCGGCGCGTACTGGACGGCGTCCGCCGCGTCGCCGCGGTTGCCGGCGGCGGCCACGACGACGATCCCGTGCTGCCACGCGTACTCCACGGCCGCGTCGAGCGGGTCGTAGCGGTACGACTGCGGCGTGTCCGTGCTCAGCGAGAGGTTGAGGACGCGGATGTTGTAGTCGGCCTTGTGGTCGACGGCGAAGGCGATGCCCCGGATCACGTCGAGCACGGTCGAGTTGCCGGCGTCGTCGGACGCCTTGATGGCGATCAGGTTCGCGTCCGGCGCGACGCCCACGTACTTGCCGTAGAGCGGGTCGCTGCTCGGCCGGTTGAACGAGTTGCCGGCGATGATGCCCGCGACGTGCGTGCCGTGGCCGTAGCCGTCGCCCGCGGTCGCGGCGCCCGGGTTGGTGATCACGTTGGCCACGACGCGCGAGCTGCCGTCGGCGGCCTTGAAGTCGGCCGCGTCGCCGGCCACGCCGGTGTCGATGACCGCGACGCCGACGCCCTGGCCGGTGATCCCGCGCCGCCAGAGCTTGTCGGCCCGGATCGTCTTCGGGAACGTGGTCGAGAGCTGGCCGGAGCTCGCGCCCTGGCCACGCACCTTCGCGTTGAGCGAGAGCGCGACGACGTGCCGGTTGCGGCGCAGCGCCTTCGCCTCGCGGGCGGAGAGCTTGACCGCCAGGCCGTGGATCAGCGAGAGATCCGCGGTCACGCGCCCGTGGTGCGCGCGGACCAGCTTCCGTGCCTTGCCCTCGCTGAAGTTCGGCTTGAACTGCGCGATGGCCACGACCTGGCGCTTGGGCGCGCTGCGGGCCACCGAGGCGAGCTTGGCCGCGGCCGACGGAGCCGCCTGGGCGGCCGTCGCGCCGAGCGCGAACGGCGCGACCACGGCCGCCAGGGCCGCGATCAGCCGGCCTCGCCGGTGCTGCAGGGGATAAGACAACTCAGGGCACCTCCGTGCGCCACTCGTGAGCGATTCTCATGCCGGCGGCCGAGCCATCTCCGCGTCCGTGGAGACCTCAAGCTTTGCGTCCCCGCCTCGCGACGGGTTTGCCCTGATCAGCGTCTTGGCCTGTGGATCGGCCGGGACCAGGTTGGGGTTTAGACCCGATTCAGCCCCTCTGGACACACGTCCGAGGCTGGATGCGGGCGGAGGGACTCGAACCCCCACGCCTTGCGGCACCGGCTCCTAAGGCCGGCGTGTCTACCGATTCCACCACGCCCGCGGCGAGGTCCCATCCTACGCGGGACGCGCTCTAAGATGGTGCCCGCGCGACCCCCTGGGGGACTGGTGTAACGGCTAACATCGGGGTCTCCAAAACCCTGGCTCGAGGTTCGATTCCTCGGTCCCCCGCTTCCGCGCCGCCGCCACGCCACGCCGCCCCGGCCGCGCAGGCGGGACGCGGCCGCGGCGACGCGACAGGCACATGGACCTGGGAGCGGCTGCAACCCCTGCACGACCCGAGGTGCGCCCCCTCCTCCCAGGAGGGCGTCCGGACCGGCTCAGCGCTGCGGCGGCTCGACGAGCACCAGCTTCCCCCGGTTGAGCATCTGAGCGATCGCGCAGGCCTTCTCGATCTGCGCGTACGTGTACCGCACCGGGTTATGCAGGGTCTCGATGTGGACGCCGGGAATCTGCATGGCGAAGTGATGCCCGGAAGCCTCCTTCTCCATGCAACCACCTTCCCACCGGTATCATTCCCACCGTCCGCGTGCGGGCGAAGTGTTGTGGCTGCACAGAAGCCTTCCAAGCTTCTAGGGCGGGTTCGATTCCCGTCGCCCGCTCTAGCGGACCAGGACATAACGGGGAGTGGCGCAGTCTGGTAGCGCACCCGGCTGGGGGCCGGGCGGTCGCAGGTTCAAATCCTGTCTCCCCGACTACCGCTCGCGCTGGGCCGCCAGCGGCTGGCTGAGCGTGGCGGCCTCGCCGGAGACCTGGACGTCGATCCGCGTCC
>JAICUS010000808.1 GCA_025935735.1 Solirubrobacteraceae bacterium
AGGTTGTAGGCGAACGCGCCGTCGTTGCGGCGCACCACGAAGTCGTCGACGACGCCCGAGCAGGCACCCATCAGCCGATCGGTGAACGTCACGACCGCGCCGTCCGCCCGCACCCGCAGCGCCGGCACCCGCCCCGATGCGCGCCGCTCGGCTCGCTCCGCCGCCGGCAGCGAGCGGCACGTGCGCGGAGAGTGGTCGGGCGGCCCGTGCGCGGCCGAGGCGCTCTCGCGGATCTCCGCCCGCGTGCAGAAGCACTCGTAGACGTCCAGACGCGACCGCGCGCGCGCATACCGATCGACCCGCGAGGACTGCGCCTCCACCGGCCCGTCCCAGTCGAGCCCGATCGCCGCCAGGTCGGCGAGCTGCGCCTCGGCCAGCCCCGGCCGCACGCGGCCGGCATCCAGATCCTCGATGCGCACCAGGAACCGCGCCCGAGACGAGCGCGCGAACAGCCAGGCCAGCAGCGCCGTCCGCAGGTTCCCGAGGTGCAGCACCCCGGTGGGGGACGGCGCGAAGCGGCCGTCCCGGCTCAAAACGGCAGCGAGTCGGCCACGTCGGCCAGCGTCGGCGCGGTCGCGTCGCGCTCGGAGTAGAGCAGCTCGACGCCGCTCGGCCACTCGATCCCCACGGCGGGGTCGTCGAACCGGATCCCCGCCTCGGTGGCCGGGTCGTAGTAGTTGGTGCACTTGTAGACGAAGTCGGCCACCTCGCTGAGCACCAGGAAGCCGTGGCCGAAGCCGACCGGGATCCACAACATCCGCCCAGACGTGTCGTCGAGCTCGGCGCTCTCCCACTGCCCGAACGTCGGCGACCCGCGCCGCAGGTCGACCACCACGTCGAACACCCGCCCGCGCGCCACCCGGACGAGCTTGCCCTGCCCCGGATGGGTCTGGAAGTGGATGCCGCGCAGCGTCCCCTGACGCGAGCGCGAGTGGTTGTCCTGGACGAACGCCGTGGGGATCCCGTGCTCGACCGCCACATCCGCCCGGAACGTCTCGACGAAGAACCCGCGCTCGTCGCCGTGGACCACGGGTTCGAGCAGCACCAGACCGTCCATTCGTGTCTCAAGCCGTCGCATCGCCGGGAGGAGGTTAGGGCGCCCCCGTCGAAAAGACGGCTCGCCATGCCGAGGACCGCCACCATGCCCACGGCCGCCCGCGGCCATCAGACGCTCTCCACCTACATCTCCGCCCGCTTCGACGAGTTCTCCCGCTCCCAGAAGGACGTCGCCCAGTACGTGGTCGACCATCTGGACGAGGTGGCCTTCCACACGGCCGAGGAGCTGGCGCGCCGCGCCAACACGAGCTCGTCCACCGTCGTGCGCTTCAGCCAGGCGCTGGGCTTCGAGGGCTTCCCCGAGTTGCAGGAGGCGGCGCGCGAGGAGTACCGCCACCACCACCGGGCCACCCAGCAGGGTGGGCGGGATCCCATCACCACGCCGCTGTTCAGCCTCGACCAGTCGCCGTTCGAGCAGGCCGTCGCGGCCGACCACGTCAACGTCGAGGACACGGCGCGCCGGGTCAGCCGCTCCGAGGTGGACGCCGCGATCGAGTTGATCGCCGCCGCCGACCGGATCCTGATCGCCGGCACCGATCAGATGGCGTTCTTCGCCTCCTACCTGCGCCACCTGCTGATGCTGCTCGACGTGCGGGCGGAGATCGCCGCCAGCCCGTCGCAGGAGGCGCTCTCCCGGCTCGGCCGCATCGACGAGCACACGCTCGTGATCGGGCTGAGCGCCGGCCGGCCGCACCCGCTGGTCGTCCGCGCGATGAAGATCGCCCGCCACCGCAAGGCGGCCACGCTGGCCATCGTCGACGCGACGCTGTCCGACGTCTCCAAGCTGGCCGAGCGGACGCTGTATTACTCCTCGAACTCGCCGGCCTTCGTGCGGTCGCACACCGGCCTGCTGTCGATCATCCAGGCGCTCGCGTACGGCGTCTATGCCCGCGACGCGGCGCAGTACGACGACCGCATCCGCGCCTTCCGCTTGAAGTAAGGGGTACAACCCAGGCGTGCTCGGCCTTCCGGAAGGCGTGATCGCCTGCCTCTTCGACCTCGACGGCGTGCTCACGCAGACCGCCGTCGTCCACGCGAACGCGTGGAAGCAGATGTTCGACGACTATCTGCGCGAGCAGGGCCAGCAGCGCCCGTTCGACGCGCAC
>JAICUS010000095.1 GCA_025935735.1 Solirubrobacteraceae bacterium
CGCCGCACGCGGTCATGCGGATCGACCGCCGGGCGACGCAGAACCTGCCCAAGGGCGTGCTCTCGTTCGCCATGAAGCTGCCGGCGCTCAAGGACATCAGGGCGCAGTTCCTGGCCGACCTGGGGATCCCCGAGGAGATCCTCGACTACATGGCGCTGAGCTGCCGCTTCGACGCCCGCGACACCAAGCGGGCGCTGCGGGGCACCGACATCGAGGTGCCGCCGCTGGACTCCTACGCGGACAAGCTGTGGGACTACTGGGAGCGCCGGCTCGACCCCGACCTCTTCAAGGACCACTCGTTCGAGGGCGCGGTCAACGGCAAGACGGTGGTCATCACCGGCGCGTCCAGCGGCATCGGCCGGGCGGCGGCGCTGAAGATCGCCGCGGCCGGCGGGATCCCGATCCTCGTGGCCCGCACGCAGGAGAAGCTCGACGACGCCAAAGCGGAGATCGAGCAGGCCGGCGGCACCGCGTACGTCTACTCCTGCGACCTCTCGGACTTCGACGCGATCGACGGGCTCGTGGGCAAGCTGCTGGACGATCACGCGCGGATCGACATGCTGGTCAACAACGCCGGGCGCTCGATCCGCCGCTCCGTCGCGCTCTCCTACGACCGCTTCCACGACTACGAGCGCACGGTCCGCCTCAATTACCTCTCGCCGGTGAAGCTGATGCTCGGGCTGCTGCCGCACATGCGCGAGCAGGGCGGCGGGCACGTCGTCAACGTCTCCTCGATCGGCGCGCAGACCAACCCGCCGCGGTTCAGCGCCTACGTCGGCTCCAAGGCGGCGCTGGACGCGTTCACGCGCGTGGTGAGCTCGGAGACGATCGGCGACGGCGTCACGTTCACCACGATCCACATGCCGCTCGTGCGCACGCCGATGATCGCTCCGACCAAGATGTACGACTCCTTCCCGACGATCACCCCGGAGGAGGCCGCGGACTTCATCTGCGAGGCGATCCGGGCGAAGCCGAAGACGATCAACACGCGGCTCGGGACGTTCGGCGAGGTGGCCTACGCGCTGGCGCCCAAGGCGGTCGACCAGGTCCTGCACCTGGCCTACAAGGTGTTCCCGGAGTCCTCGGCGGCCAAGGGCGACAAGCAGGGCGAGGACAAGGCGTCCGGCGAGGCGACCGCGCTCGCCTACCTGATGCGGGGCGTGCATTGGTAGTCGCGACGCACGTGCTCACCTCGGGCGAGCTCGAGGCGACGTTCTCGCCCGCCAACGGCATGGTCTGCTCGGCGCTGCGCCACCGCGGCGAGGAGCTGCTGGGCGAGCGGCGGGGCCTCGACGTCTACGTCGAGGCGGGCAAGACGATGGGCATTCCGCTCCTGCACCCGTGGGCGAACCGGCTCGGCGGCTTCTCCTACACCGTCGACGGCGTGGAGGTCACGCTCGACCGCGACTCGCCGGAGGTGCGGCTGGAGGAGCACGGGCTGCCCGTGCACGGGCTGGTCAGCGCGCTGCACGAGTGGGAGGTCGTCGAGTCCGGCGACACGCGGCTCGTCGCCGGGCGCGAGATCGCCGGGCTGGCCGAGTTCCCGTTCGACCACCGCGTCGAGGTGGCGGCCGAGCTGGCCGGCGACCGGCTGACGCTGACCACGACCGTGACGCCGACGGGCGCGCGCGCCGTGCCGATCTCCTTCGGCCACCACCCGTACTTCGTGCTGCCGGGCGTCCCGCGCGCGGACTGGGAGATCGAGCTGCCGGTGGAGGAGCACCTGCGGCTCGACGCGAACATGATCCCCACGGGCGAGCGCGAGCCGGCCGGCGACCTGAACGGTCCGCTGGGCGAGCGGACGTTCGACGACGGCTACACGGTCGACCCCGCCGGTGTGACGTTCGCGCTGAGCGGCGGCGGCCGGCGGCTCGAGGTGGCCTTCGAGCAGGGCTACGGCTTCGCCCAGGTGTTCGCGCCCGCCGTCGAGGACGTCATCTGCTTCGAGCCGATGACCGCGCCGGCCGACGCGCTGCGTCACGACCCGGCGACGGTCGCGCCCGGCGACTCGTTCTCCGCGCGCTTCAGCGTCTCAGTCGCCTGAGGCGCGGCGGCGACGGTAGTAGGTCCGCGCCTTGACCCGCTGGCCGCAGATCGACATCGCGCACCAAGTGGCGCTGGCGTTGGGCGAGCGGTCGTAGAACGCCCAGTGGCAGGCGTCGCGCGGGCAGGCCTTCAGCCGCGCCCACGTGCCGTCCCACATGGCCACCGCCGCCGCGGCGACGACGCGCCCCAGCGCACCGTCGACGCCGTTGGTCACAGGCGCGAGCGCGGCGCCCTCGGGGTCGAGCCGGACGGTCAGCCGCGCCCGCTCGCCGGCCAGCTCGAGCACCGGCCGCGCGCCCGGCGGCTCGGGTCCGCCGTTGTTGGCCAGCAGCAGCCCGCGCAGCGCCTCGCGCAGATTGCGAACGTTCACGAGATCGTTCACAGAAACGTTCTCAACCGCCATGTCGCGCAGCGACAGCCATTCCCGCAGGCCGGCGGCGTCGTCGAGCAGGTCGGGGCCGTGCTCGCGGTCGACCGTGTTCACCAGGTCCTGGACGAGGACCAGCGCGCCGGGGGCGGGATCGCGTCCGCCCGGCTGGGGCCGGCCCGCCAGCAGATGGGTGCGCTGCAATTCGCGCGTGAACGGTATCCATCGCGCCCACCCGGCGCAGGTTTAACTCTGCCGTATGCAGTCCTTCAGGATCCCTTGATCCGCAAGGGAGATCCTGCGCGGCATGACCACATCGCCGGCGACCCAGGATGGCCGTGAGATCGGCGACGGCCTCGGACTCTTCCTCCAGCGTATTGCCCGTACGCGTCTTTTGACGCATGCGGAGGAGCTCGAGCTCTCCCGCCGCATCGAGCGCGGCGATCTCGAGGCCAAGGACCGCATGATCGAGGCGAACCTGCGGCTCGTGGTCCACCTGGCCAAGCGCTTCCAGCGCGAGGACTCGGGCATGACCCTGCTCGACCTCATCCAGGAGGGGACGATCGGGCTGGTGCGCGCGGTGGAGAAGTTCGACCACCGGCGCGGCCTGCGGTTCTCCACCTACGCCACGCTGTGGATCCGCCAGGCGATCGGCCGGGCGATGTCCGAGAAGGGACGCGCCGTGCGCCTGCCCGTGCACGTGGGCGACCGCGTGCGCAAGCTGCAGGCGGTGGAGCGCCGGCTGGCCATGGCGCTGGGCGCGACGCCGACCGCGACGGAGGTGGCTGCAGCCCTGGAGTGGTCGGAGGTCGAAGTGGCGGACGTACGCCGGATCGCCCTCGCGCCGGTATCGCTCGAGGCGCCGGTGGGCGACGACGGCGACGCCGAGCTCGGCCACCTCCTGGCCGACGAGGGCCCCTCGCCCGAGGAGTCGGCCGCGGTGTCGCGCATGCACGCCGACCTCGGCTCGGTCCTGGCCGGGCTCGACGGCCTCGAGCGCCGCGTGCTCGAGCTGCGCTTCGGCCTCGGCGCCGAGGCGCCGCACACGCCCGGCCAGGCCGCCCGCGTGCTCGGCATCACGCCGCGCCGCGTGCGCTGCGCCGAGGACCGCGCGCTGCGCCACCTGCGCGCCTCGCCCGCCACGGGCGCGCTGCGCGACGCCGCCTAGCGGCGCACCCGGCAACGATCGCCGGGCGCACCACTGGTTGTCATCCCCTTGACATAGCCGCCCGGGGGCTGGGAGCGTTGCGCCGTGGGCGAGGCTTCACTCACCCTTCGCCTGGACCTCATGCTCGGCGAGGACGCGGGCGCCGAGGAGCTCGACGCGGCGGCGGCGGACCTGCAGCGGGAGCTGCGCGCGCTCGACGTCGACTCGGTCGAGCGCCCCGCCGGCGGCCCGGCGCCCGCGGGCAGCCGCGCGGTCGAGGTGGCCGCGCTCGGCGCGCTGGTGGTCAAGCTGGGCGGCGCCGCGGTCGGCCCGCTGGCGCGGGTGCTGCAGGACTGGCTCGCGCGGCGCTCCGGGCGCACGGTCAAGCTCACGCTCGGGGCGGACAGCCTGGAGATCGCCGGCGGCTCGGCGCGCTACCAGCGCGAGCTGATCGAGACGTTCCTCGCGGCGCGGACGGCCGGGTGAGCGACCGTGGCCGGGCGCTTCGCCCTGATCGTCGCCACCGATGACTACGCGGACGACCGCCTGCGGCGCCTGCGCGCGCCCGCCCACGACGCCGAGGCGCTCGCCGAGGTCCTGCGCGACCCGGACATCGGCGCGTTCGACGTGCGGCTGCTGGCCAACGAGAGCGAGGCGGCGCTGCGCCGCGGAATCGCCACGTTCTTCGCCGACCGCCGGCGCGACGACCTGCTGCTGCTGCACTTCTCCTGCCACGGCCTGAAGGACGACAGCGGGCAGCTGTACTTCGCGGCCCGCGACACCGACGTGGCGCAGCTGGACGCCTCGGCGGTCGGCGCGGACTTCGTCTCGCGCCAGATGGCCCGCAGCCGCTCCAGCAGCGTGCTGATGCTGCTCGACTGCTGCTACAGCGGCGCGATCGCCCGCGGCCTGACGTTCCGGGCGGGCGACCAGGTCGACGTCAACGACCACCTGAGCGGCACCGGCCGGGCGGTCATCACCGCCTCCAGCGCGATGGAGTACGCGTTCGAGGGCGACGACCTGACCGGCGAGGGGCAGCCGTCGGTGTTCACGAGCGCGGTGGTGAAGGCGCTGGAGACCGGCGAGGCCGACCGCGACCAGGACCACTGGATCTCGGTGCGCGAGCTCTACGACTACGTGTGCGACGAGGTGCGCGAGCTCACGCCCAGCCAGCGGCCGAACATGCTCTCCTTCCTGGAGGGCGAGCTGTTCATCGCCCGCTCGCGCTACGTCGCGCCGGTGGCGCTGCCGCCCGAGCTGCTCGACGCCCTGTCGCACCCGGTCCCGCAGGTGCGCGTGGGCGCCGTCGAGGCGCTCGCCGAGCTGCTGGCCGCCGGCAAGCCGGGCCTCGCGGCCGCCGCCCGCGAGCGCCTGGCGCGCGTCGCCGCGGAGGACGACAGCCGCCGCGTCACCGCCGCGGCCGACGCCGCCCTCACCGCGGAACCGCCGCTCCCCGCCGCGGCGCCCCCTCCTCCGGCTCCTACGGCCGGCCCCGAAGTGCCCGCCGAAGTCCGGCAGACCGCGGCGCCGCCGGAGCCCGCCGCGCAGCCGCGGGCCGTGACGGTGGCCCCGGACCAGCCCGCGCGGCGGCCGATCTCGCCGCCGCTCTCCGCGGGCGCGGCGAGCGCCGGGCGGGCCGGCGCGCGGGCATACGCCGCCGTCGCCCCGCACCTCGCCTGGCCGCTCGCGGTCGCGGCGCTCGGCGCGCTCGCCGTCGTCTACGGGTGGACGCACCCGTGGACCTACGACGCGAACGTACCCGACCTCATCGACTCGCTCGACAAGCCGGCCGACGGTCTCCTCTCAGGGCTGCTCGTCCCCGCCGGGCTGGCCGTGCCGCTGCTCGCCGCCGCCCTCGCGGGCCGGCGGGCCCGCCTGGGCTGGTGGGCGCTGCTGCTGGCCGCGGCCGCGGCGATCGGCGTGGTCCTGGCGGTGGCCGACCGGCTCTGGGACAACCAGTGGCACGCCGGCGCGCCGATCACGACCGCCGGGCTGCTCGCGCTGGCGGTCGCCGCCGTCGCGATGGCACGCCGCGCGCCCGCACTCGGGCACCCAGCGTGGCCCGGCGACGCCCTCGCGCTCGCCGGGACCCTGGTCGCGGCCGTGGCGCTGCGCGGCCCGACCTGGGGCAGCGAGACGCAGCCGTACCTGCGCCACGTGCTCGCCGGCGCCTGTCTCGCCGCCGCGCTGGCCTCCGCGGCCCGCCTGCTGCAGATCGCGTTCGCCGCCCGGCTGGTGCCCGCCGTGGCCGCGGTCGCCGCGGCCGCCACGGGGCTGGCGATGTCCGCCGGCCACTGGGCGGTCGCCGCCGCCGCCGCGATCGCCGCGCTCGGCGCCGTCTACGCCGCACCCGCCGCGCGCTAACCGGCCGAGGCGGCCGCCTCGGCGGCCTCGGCGGCGTGCGCGGCCATCAGCTCGCACTGGACGTTGTGCGGCGCGTTCCCGTCGGGCGACCGGCGCTGCCAGCGACCCTCCGGCGTGAGCTCCCACGCGTTCGTGTTGTCGGCGAAGCAGCGGTCGAGGGTGTCGACGAGGTTCCCGCGCAGCGCCTCGTCGCGCACCGGCGCCAGCAGCTCCACCCGCGTGTCGAGGTTGCGCGGCATCAGGTCCGCCGAGCCGAGGTAGACCGTGATCTCGCCGTCGCGCTCGAACGCGTAGATGCGCGAGTGCTCGAGGAAGCGCCCGACGATCGAGACGACCCGGACGTTCTCCGACACGCCGGGCACCCCGGGCTTCAGGCAGCAGATCCCGCGCACGTTGACCTCCACCGGGACGCCCGCCTGCGACGCCCGATACAGCGCCTGGACGCACTCGCGGTCGACCAGCGAGTTCATCTTCATGCGGATGCGCGCCGGCCGGCCCTTCTCGTGGGCGGCGACCGTGCGCTCGATCTCGGCGACGATCCCCTCGCGCATGTGCTGCGGCGCCACCAGCACCCGGCGATAGCCGCGCGGGCGGGCGAACCCGGTGAGGAAGTTGAACATGTCGGCCACGTCCGCGCCCATCTCGTCGTCGCACGTGAAGAGCCCGAAGTCGGTGTACAGCCGGGCGGTCTTGGCGTTGTAGTTGCCGGTCCCGACGTGCAGGTAGTGGCGGATGCCGTCGCCCTCGCGGCGCACGACGAGGATGCACTTGGCGTGGGTCTTCAGCGCGGGCAGGCCGTAGACGACGTGCACGCCGGCCTCCTCCATCGCCCGGCCCCACTGGATGTTCGCCCGCTCGTCGAAGCGCGCCTTGACCTCCACCAGGCAGACCGCCTGCTTGCCGCGCTCGACCGCGCGGATCAGCGCCGGCACGAGCGGCGAGTCGTCGCTCGTGCGATACACGGTCTGCTTGATGGCGAGCACGTCGGGGTCGTTGACCGCCTGCTCGACGAAGCGCTCGACCGAGGTGACGAACGAGTCGTAGGGGTGGTGGAGCAGGATGTCGCGCTTGCGCATCGCGGCCAGCACGTCGGGCTGCTCGTCCTCGTCGGGCTGCAGCCGCGGCTGGGTCACCGGCTGCCACGGATGATCGCGCAGCTCGGCGTGGCCGGCGATCGAGACGATGTCCCACAGGTCCTGGAGGTCCAGCAGCCCGTCGACCTCGAACACGTCGTCGGTGTCGACCTCCAACGCCCGGGTGATCTGCTCGCGCATCGCCGAGCTCATGCCGGCGCTGACCTCCACCCGCACCGCCTCGCCGAAGCGGCGCCGCCGCAGCTCAACCTCGACGGCCTGCAGCAGGTCGTCGGCCTCGTCGGACACCGTGAAGTCGGCGTCGCGCGTGACCCGGAAGACGTGGCGGTCGAGGATCTCCATGCCGGGGAACAGCGCGTCCAGGTTCGACGCGATCAGGTCCTCCAGCGGGACGAACGTCGTGCCGTCGCCCACCGGGACGAAGCGCGGGAGCATCTCCTTCGGCACCTTCACGCGCGCGAAGGTCTCCACGTCGGTCACCGGGTCGCGCACCATCACGCCGAGCGACAGCGAGAGGTTGGAGATGTAGGGGAACGGCCGGCCCAGCCCGACCGCCAGCGGCGTCAGCACCGGGAAGATCTGGCGCCGGAAGCGCTCGTCGAGCTCGCGCTGCTCCGCCGGGCCGACGTGGGCGTAGCCGACGATGCAGATGCCGTGCCCGGCCAGCGCGGGCCGCAGCTCCTCCTCCAGCAGCCGCGACTGGCGGGCGCACTGCTCGCGGATGACACGCCGCAGCGCGTCCATCGTCTCGCTCGGCGTGCGCCCGTCCTGCAGCGGCTTCTCGATCCCCGCGTCGATCTGGTCGTGCAGCCCGGCCACGCGGACCATCACGAACTCGTCGAGGTTGGAGGAGTAGATCGCGCAGAACTTGACCCGCTCCAGCAGCGGCAGTGACTGGTCCTCGGCCAGCTCGAGCACGCGCGCGTTGAACTGCATCCACGACAGCTCGCGGTTGAAGTAGTACGCCGGGTCCTCGAGATCGGTGACGGCGGCGGCGGATTGCTGGGCGATCTCGCTCATGGCTGCCGGGTGATCATCGCATTGCGCTCCGAGACGGCGAACTCCAGGCGGGCGCGGAACCCGCGCCGCTCATAGTCGCGCCAGACCTCCAGGAAGCGGGTGAACAGCGCCCGCCGGCGCGCGCTGAGCTGGACCGCGAGCGCGACCAGCCCGGCGTAGCGGTCGGCGTGCGGCGCGTCCGCGGCGGGCGGGTCGTCGTCGCCCGGGTGCGCCGCGACCAGCGCGTCGGCGTCGGCGTCGATCAGCTCGTTGAGCACGGCGACGACCTCCGGCACCTGCACGTCGCAGTCGTGGATCTCGCCGAGCAGGTCCTGCAGCTCCTTGCACAGCTTCACGGCGTCCGCCGCGTAGGCGCCGAAGCACGGGTGGGTGATCTCCAGCACGTAGCGCAGCCGCTTGGCCGCGATGCGCATGTCGTGCAGCGCGGTGACCTGCTCCGGGTCGGACGCCTTGGGCATGAACGAGCACACCTCGTCCAGCCGGGTGCGGACGATCCGCTCGGCGTTGTCGGCCAGCGTCCCGGCGGGGTCGAGCCCGGTGACCGGGCGCGCCTTCATGCCACGGCCGCCTCGGCGGCGTCGGCGAGCGCCTCCAGGCGCCCGCGCAGGTCGGTGCGCTCCGTGTCCTCGAGCGCCGGGGCGAGCAGCTCGTTGCCGGCCGCCTGGCGCTCCCGCTGGCGGTCGGCCAGCAGCTCGACGCCGGGCTTCAGGCTCGCCGGCAGCGTCTCCGCGAGCTTCTCCATGGCGGCCAGGTGGACGTCGGGGTCGCGGCGCTCGCCCAGCGCGTCGGCGAGCCGCTTGACGTCGCGCAGCACGCTCTTGTACGGCCCCTTCGGGAAGCAGGGCGCGAACACCTCGAGCACCGCGCGCAGCCGGCGCGAGGCGACCCGCATGTCGTGGACGCGCTCGATGTCCTCGGTGTCCAGCACGCCCTCGCCGTGCTCGAAGAGCTCGGCGGCGCGGACGCGGACGATCCGGGCGGCGGCGCGGCCGTACGGCTCCTCGGGGGAAACCTCGATCTCGGCCGCCTTGGCCATCCCGGAAAGCTTATGCGGACCCCGCCAGGTCCAGGAGCACGCCCTCGCGCAGCCCGCCGTTGCCGATCTGCAGCGGCTCGTCGATCCGCGCGGCGACCGCGCCGAGCGCGAGCAGCCCGGCGGGCAGCAGGCGCACGCGCTGCGCCTCCAGGCGATAGCGGGCGGCCACCTGGGCGGCGGAGTCCTGGGCCAGCACGTTCAGCGCGCGGTCCAGCGCGGCGCGGTCGAGCACCGGGCCGACGAGCCGGCGCAGCGACGCCGCGCTGCCGCCCACGGCGAGCGCGCGGTCGACCGCCGGCGGCTCCAGGCCGTCGAGGGCCCGCTCGGCGTGCAGCCGGGCCGCCGCCAGCTCGTCCGGGTGCGGCGGGTCGCCGCGCAGGAAGCGGTCGGCGAGCACGCCGGAGCCGAACGGCAGCGACGCCGACCACTCGACGCCGGCGGCGGACGTCCCCACGGCGATCTCCGTCGAGCCGCCGCCCACGTCGACCACCGCCACGCGGCCGGCGAGCGGGTCGCCGAAGGTCCGAGTGGCGCCGAGGAACGCGAGCCGGGCCTCCTCCTCGCCGTCGAGCACGGCCACGTCGACGCCGCAGCGCCGCCGGACGGCCGCGCAGAACTCGGCCGCGTTGGCCGCCCGGCGGACGACCGCGGTGGCCACCGTGCGGATCGCCGACGCGCCCGCTTCGCGGGCCAGTGCGTGCTGGGCGGCCACGACCTCGGCGGTCGCGGCGATGCGATCGGCCGGGATCTCGTCATCCGGGCCCAGGCCGCGGCCCAGGTGGGTGAACGCCCGTCTCTGCAGGACTTCCTCGAGGCGCCCGCGGCGTGCCTGGGCGACCAGCACCCGCGTGGTGTTCGTCCCGATGTCGATGCAGCCACACAGCATGGGTGCGCGGGCGATGTTGCCATGATGGATGCGATGACGAGCGGCGTCCCCGCCATTGAGGTCTCCGGGCTGCGCAAGTCCTACGCCGGCCGGGAGGCGCTGCGGGGCGTCGAGTTCACCGTGGCGCGCGGCGAGGTGTTCGGGCTGCTCGGCCCCAACGGCGCCGGCAAGACCACCACGGTGGAGGTGCTCGAGGGCTACCGGGAGCGCGACGGCGGCTCGGTGGCGGTGCTGGGCTGCGACCCCGGCGACCACTCGGTGGATCTCCGGTCGCGCGTCGGGATCGTGCTGCAGGCATGCGGCACCTATCCCCACCTGACCGTCCGTGAGACCGTGGCGCACTGGGCGACCCTGTATCCCGCGCCGCGCGATGTGGACGAGGTGGTCGCGCTGGCCGGGCTGGAGGAGTGCGCCGACCGGCGCGCCCGCGTGCTCTCCGGCGGGCAGCGGCGGCGGCTGGACTTCGCGCTGGCGCTGGTCGGCGACCCGGAGCTGATCTTCCTCGACGAGCCGACCACGGGCTTCGACCCGGCCGCCCGCCGGGCCGCCTGGGAGGTCGTGCGGGCGCTGCGGCGGCTGGGGAAGACCGTCGTGCTCACCACGCACTACCTCGAGGAGGCGCAGGCGCTCGCCGACCGGGTGGCGATCCTGCGCGACGGCCAGATCCTGGCCGAGGGCGCGCCGGGCGAGCTCGGCGCCTCGCGCTACCGCGTGGCCTGGCGGGATGCCGACGGCAGCCTGGTCGAGCGCTTCACCGAGGAGCCGACGGCGCTGCTGCACGAGCTCACCGGCGCGGCGTTGGCCCGCGGGGAGTCCCTGGAGGAGCTGAGCGTGACCCGGCCGTCGCTGGAGGACGTCTACCTGCAGCTCACCGAGGCGGCGGCGTGAGCGCGGGCGAGCTGACCCTGCGCGAGGCCCCGGGCGCGCCCGGCGGCTGGTGGGGCGCCGCGTGGCGCCAGTACCGGCTGGAGCGCAAGATGTTCTGGCGCAACCCGAGCGCCGCGTTCTTCGGCGTGCTGCTGCCGCTGCTGCTGCTGGCGATCTTCGGCGCGGTGTTCGCGGGCGACCACAAGAACCTCGACGTGATCGTCCCGGGGATCGCCGGCATGAGCGTCATGTCGGCCACCTTCATCTCGCTCGCCTACAACCTGACCACGCTGCGCGAGCGGGGGATCCTCAAGCGCCTGCGCGGCACGCCGCTGGCGCCCTCGGCCTACATCGCCGGGCTGGCGGCCAACGCGGTGGCCAACGCGGCGGTGCAGCTGGCCATCGTCATCGTCGCCGGCAATCTGGCCTTCGGCGTGGCCTGGCCGTCGGACTGGGGGTCGCTGGCCGTGTTCGCCGTGGCCGGCGTCGTCTGCTTCGCGCTGCTCGGCGTGGCGCTGGCGCACGCGATCCCGAACCCCGAGTCCGCCCCGGCCTACGTCAACGCGGTCTTCCTGCCGCAGATCCTGCTGGCGGGCGTCTTCTACGACGCGACCAGCGCCCCGGCCGCGGTCCGCGACGTCGCCCAGGTGCTGCCCCTGACGCACCTCGTCGACGGCCTGTCGGGGTCGATGGTGCACCACACCGGCGTCGGCTCGCACTGGGACGCGCTGCTGATCCTGGCCCTCTGGGCGGTCGTCGGCGGCGTCCTCGCGGTGCGCGGCTTCTCCTGGGAGGCGCACCGGGAGTCATGACGTTGCACGCCATCCACCGGTCGCGATAGGGTCAGCGCTCAGACCGGCCGTGGAGCCGGTCGTTCATTGCGAATCCGGCTCAGGAGACGGCATGGTGGCTGGCGACGACGGTCGGTTGCGGGTCGGGCGAACGTTCGCGCCCCTGCGCGATCTGGCTGCCCGTCCCGGCTGGCTGCAGCTGCTCGTGATCGTCACCGTCGCGGCAGCCCTCGGATTCATCGCGCATTTTGCGGGAGTTCCCGGTCGCCTCACCCCGCTGGTCATCGGCGGCTGCCTCGCGCTGCTCACCGCGCTCGTCACGGGCGTCTCGCTCGACGACGAGCCGCGCGACGAGTAGCAGCGTGTCACTCACCCGCTGGTCCACTTCGTGGACGGCGAGACCGGTCGGCGCGCGGCGCTGCTCGGCAGCCGACTGGACGTGTGGGAGGTCATCGCCACCGTCCGGGACAACGCCAACGATGTCGTCGAGGCGGCGGAGTACCTCGGTGTGCCCGTCGGCGCGGTGGAGGCCGCCGTCACGTACTACGGCGAGTTCCCCGACGAGATCGATGCCGAGATCGCGCTCAATGACGCCGAGTCGGCGCGCGCGCTCGCGGCGCATCGCCGCGGGCAGGCCGCCCTCGGCGCGTGAAGGCGCTGCTCGACGCGCAGCTCTCCCCCGACATCGCTCGCGTCCTCCGCGGCCGCGGGCTCGACGTCGATGCCGTCGCCGCCCGTCCAGACATCCCTGACGCGACCAGCGACGCCGGACTGATGGAGATCGCGGCGACGGAGGACCGGGCCGTGGTCACCAACAACATCAAGGACTTCCGGCCGATCGCCGGGCGCCGCCTGCAACGTGGGCAGGGCCACGCCGGGCTGATCCTGGTCCCGTCCAGCCGGCGTCGCACGCGAGCGGACATCGTGGCGCTCGCCGACGCGATCGAGGCGGTCATGCGCGCGAACCCGGATGGGGTGGCGGGCCGCGAGCGCTGGGTGTGACGCCCGCCGCCCGCGGTAGCGAGCGGCGGGCGCGGCGGCGTCAGCGGACGGTGAAGGCCTGCGTCAGGCTCGCGGTGGAGCTGTCGCCGGCGTAGACGTCGATCTCGCCGGGCTCGACGACGAAACGGCCGGAGTTGTCGTAGAAGCCCCAGTCGCTCGCGTCGAGGGAGAAGCTGACCGTCCGCTTCTCGCCCGGTCGCAGCGTCACGCGCGAGAACCCGCGCAGCCGGCGCACCGGCTGGGACAGGCTCGCGACGGGGTCGTGGATGTAGAGCTGGACGACGTCGTCGCCGGCGCGTGAGCCGGTGTTGGCGACGTCGACGCTCGCGGTGACGCGCCCGTGGCGCGAGACGCTGCTCGAGCTCAGGCGCAGGTTGGACACCGCGAACGTCGTGTAGCTCAGGCCGTAGCCGAACGGATACAGCGGGTCGCACGACTTCAGGTCGCGGTAGCGCGAGACGTACTTCTGGTTGACGTCGCACGGGCGGCCGGTGGGCAGGTGGTTGTAGTAGATCGGCACCTGGCCGACGACGCGCGGGAAGGACACCGGCAGCTTGCCGCCGGGGTTGACCTTGCCGAACAGCACGTCGGCCGCGGCGTTGCCCGCCTCGACGCCCGGGAACCAGGCCTCGAGGATGGCGGGCGAGGCGGCGTCGACCTTCGTCAGCGTCAGCGGCCGGCCGTTGAACAGCACGACCGTGAACGGCTTGCCGGTGGCCTTGATCTCGTCGATCAGCTCCTGCTGGTTGCCCGGCAGGTCGAGGTCGGTGCGCGACGTCGCCTCGCCGCTCATCTCGCGCGGCTCGCCGAGCGCGAGCACGACCTGGTCGGCCGCGTTGGCCGCGGCGACCGCGTCCGGGAACGTCGTGTTCGGGCAGTCCTGCGACGGGTCGTACTGCGGCGGCTCGGTGTTGGGCAGCGTGCACGCCTTCGTGAACGTCGTGTTCGGGTCCTGCGCCTTGATGCCGGTGTAGAGGCTGACCGCGTCGCCGTCGCGCCCCTGGCCCCACCACGGGCCGAGCATGTCGTGCTGGTCGTCGCCCAGCGGCCCGATGACCGCCACGGACTTGCTGGGATCGAGCGGCAGCGTGCTGTTGTCGTTCTTGAGCAGGACCATCGACTCGGCGGCGGCCTTGCGCGCGGCGGCGCGGTCGGCCGGCGTGACGAAGCTGTTCGGATCGGCCGCCTTGGTCTGGTCGACGTACGGATGGTCGAACAGCCCGGCGCGGAACTTCACCCGCAGGATGCGCTTCACCGCGTCGTCCAGGCGGGCCATGGAGATGCGGCGCTGGGCGAGCAGCTGCTTGCCGAAGTCGCGGATGTTGGTGGAGACCATCTCGGAGTCGGTGCCCGCGTTCAGCGCGGCCTGCGCGGCGTCGGGGCCGTCGGCGGCGACGCCGTGGCCGCACGGGCCGGTGTCCGGGTTCTTCGGCGGGCAGGCGCGCAGCTCGGCCACCGCCGTGTAGTCGCTCTCGACGAAGCCGTCGAAG
>JAICUS010000226.1 GCA_025935735.1 Solirubrobacteraceae bacterium
GCGGCCGCGTTCGCCCGCGGGTTCGACACCGTGTGGCTCGACTTCACCAAGGGCCTGGGCGCGCCGGTCGGCGCCTGCCTGGCCGGGTCGGCCGAGCTGATCGACGAGGCCTGGCGCTACAAGCAGATGATCGGCGGGGCGATGCGCCAGGCGGGGATCGTGGCCGCCGCCGGGCTGTACGCGCTCGACCACCACGTCGAGCGCCTGGCCGACGACCACGCGAACGCCCGCCGGCTGGCGGAGGGGCTCTCCGAGATCGAGGGCGTCACCGTCGACCCGGTGGAGACGAACATGGTGTTCTTCGCCGTCGACGACGCCCCCGGGCTGTGCGCGGCGCTGGAGCGCGAGGGCGTGCGCATGGGCGCGGTCGGGCAGAACCGGGTGCGAGCGGTCACCCACCTCGACGTCGACGCCGCGGCGATCGACCTTGCGCTGGAGACGGTCCGCGCTATAGTTGTACGTGCAACTACCTAGGAGCACGACACCATGCAGCTCGAAGGCATCCACCACATCACGGCGATCACCGCCGACGGCCCGCGCAACGTCGACTTCTACGCCCGCGTGCTCGGGCTGCGGCTGGTGAAGAAGACGGTCAACCAGGACGACCCGACCGCCTACCACCTGTTCTTCGCCGACGAGGAGGGCTCGGCCGGCGCCGACCTGACGTTCTTCGAGTACCCCGGCGCGCGGCGCGGCCAGGCCGGCCCGGGCATGGTCCACCGCATCGTCTATCGCGTCGGCTCGCCCGAGTCGCTGGACTTCTGGGCCGACCGGCTCGGCGGCGAGGGGATCGACGCCGCGCGCGTGGACGGCGGGCTGCGCTTCGCCGACCCCGAGGGGCTGGAGTACGAGCTGCGCCACGTCGACACCGGCGACGCGCCGCTGACCGCCCGCTCGCGCGAGGTCCCGGAGGAGCACGCGCTGCAGGGCTTTCACGCCGTACACGCGTACGTGGCCAACGCGGTGCCGAGCGCTCGGCTGCTCACCGAGGTCATGGGTTTCACCGAGCAGGACGACGGCGTCTACGAGACGCGCGGCTCCCAACGCGGCGGCGCGATCATGCTCGAGCCCGCCGGCGGGCGCTCCTATGGCGGCGCGGGCACCGTCCACCACGTCGCCTGGGCGAGCAGCATCGCCGACCACGACGCGTGGCGCGAGAAGGTCCTCGCCGCCGGCGCCCGCGCGACGCCGGTGATCGACCGCTTCTACTTCAAGTCGGTCTACTTCCGCGAGCCGAGCGGCATCCTCTACGAGCTGGCCACGCTCGGCCCCGGCTTCACCACCGACGAGCCGCTCGAGCACCTCGGCGAGCGCCTGTCGCTGCCGCCGGACTTCGAGCACCTGCGCGACCAGGTGGAGCGCACGCTGACCCCGCTGCCGGACACGCGCCAGTGGCGCCCGGCGCCGGTCAGCTGAACGTCACCAGCGGTCCCTCGTCCATCCCGTTCACCCCGGCGGCGCAGCTGCGGCGCGCCGCCGGCGTGGACAGCTTCGGGCAGCCGGTCCGCTTGAAGGCGCCGTTGGAGAACACCCCGATCACCCGGCCCAGCCAGCGCGTGCACGCGTTCGCCGTCTTCAGCTTCCCGCAACCGTCGACGAGCTCGACCGCCAGCTGCCCCGGGTAGCTGAGGATGTTCTGCACCTTCGCGCCGCGCACGCAGTCCAGCTGATCCGCGCGCGGGAGCGCGGCGCAGATCTTCAGCTGCTCGCGCGGGTCGGCGGGGCCGATCAGCGAGGCGCCGGTGACGCAGCCCGCGCGCTGGATGCCGGCCAGGCCGTCGCACAGCTGCTCCAGCTCCGCGGGGCCCGGCACCCGCTTGCCGCCGCCGGCTTCCAGGAACGAGCGGTACCAGCACGAGCGCACGAACGCGGCCGGCTGGGCGCCGCACAGCTCGCGCGGGTCGTCGATCGCCTTCGCCTGCTGCTTGGTGGCGTCGTAGCCGGAGATCGAGAACCAGTAGTCGTGGTAGGCGCCCTGCGCGCAGTCCGGGGCGTCCTCGCCCAGCTGCTCGCACATCGACAGCGCCTCGGGCAGCATCTCCATGTTGATCCGCATGAAGGCGTGGCCGAGGCCGTGGATGCAGCTGTAGTTCTCATAGCGCGTCTCGGCCTTCGCGCACGTCCGGGCGGCGGCCTTCGGACCGAGCCGCTGGATCTGCGGCGCGATCCCCGTCACCAGCCCGTGCCCGAACCCGGCCGAGCAGCCGGGGTCGCTGGAGCGCGGCACGTAGTCCATCAGGTGCGACAGCGTGAGGTGGTGCGCGACCGCCCACTCGCGCCCGATCGTGTGCATGATCCCGTGGCAGTTGGCCAGCAGGAAGCCGCTGCCGTCGGCGTAGGCCGCCTCGGCGATCCGCTGGACGGCGGGCAGCGGCTTGGCGCCGGCGGCGTCGACGATCACCCGGATCTCGCGCGTGTAACACGCGCGGCCGGCGTCTTGGACGAGGCCGGCGCACGCTGAGAGGTCGCCCGTGGCGGCCGGGAGCTCGGGCGCGGGCGTGCTCGCGGGCGGCGCGGCAGGCTTCGCTCCCCCGCCGCAGCCGGCGAGGGCGAGCACGGCGAGCAGCAGCGCGCGCTTCGACACGCCGCCAGCCTACCTTCGCCCCAGGCCCCGCCGCCCGGGATCCTGGCGCATCGGCGGGGTCGTGCGGGCGCCACGGTCCGCCACGGGCCGCGCAGGGCATGCGCGGAAGTCACGGCGTCCGGGCAGGCGACGCCCGGCGACGGCGCCGTCGACACAGGGAGGGTTCTCAGTGAGGGCTCGTACTTTCTCGGCCGTGCTGGCCGCGGCGCTCGCGATCGGCGCGGCGGCGTCGTTGATCCCGTTCCAGCCACTACGACTCGCGGGTCACCGACGTCCTGAACGCCACCGACGACGCGCCCGGCGCCGACGACAACGCGTCCGCGGTGTCGGTCGTGCTCAAGCTCGCGCGGGTGTTCGCCACGCGCCGGACCGACGCGAACATCGTGTTCGTCGCGTTCGCCGGCGAGGAGCAGGGCCTGTACGGGTCCCAGCACTTCGCCCAGATGGCGGCCGACCAGGGCTGGAACGTCGAGGCCGACCTGAACATGGACATCGTCGGGGCCACGCTCGGCGGCAATGGCGTGCGCGACCGGCACGACATCCGCCTGTTCAACGAGGGCGTGCCGACCGCCGAGACCTCCCGCCAGACCGCGACCCGGCAGGCCATCGGCGGCGAGAACGACGGCATCTCGCGCCAGCTCGCGCGCTACATCGTGGAGACGGGCGACAACGACGCGACGGACCTGAACGTGGCCCTGCGCCTCCGGCGCGACCGCTTCCTGCGCTCGAGCGACCACGTGTCGTTCCTGCAGCACGCGTGGGCGGCCGTGCGGTTCACCGAGCCCAACGAGAACTACGACCACGAGCACCAGGACGTACGTGTCGAGAACGGGGTGCAGCTCGGCGACCTGCCGGAGTTCGTCGACTTCGAGTACCTGTCCCGCGTGGCCCGCGTGGTCGGGTCCGCGACCGCCGCGCTGGGCCGCTCCCCCGCTCCGCCGGCGAACGTGCGGGCGATCTCGGCGACGCTGACCTACGACACGGAGCTGCGCTGGAGCCCGAGTCCGGAGGGCGACGTCGTCGGCTACGAGATCGTGTGGCGCGACACCATCGAGCCGCTGTGGACGCACTCGCGGTTCATCTCCGGCGCCGCGACCACCGACTACACGCTCACGGGCGTCAACAAGGACGACTGGCAGGTCGGCCTACGCGCCGTGGATCGCGACGGGAACCGCAGCCCGGTCGCCTTCCCGGTGCCGGCCAACAGCTGATGCGCCTCGGGGGCGCGCCCCGGCGCGCCCCCATTAGGCTCCCTGGCGCATGGCCACGCTCAGGGACGCGCTCGGCGGCGCCAGCCCGCGCCCGAACCTGCTGCGGGAGCTGAGCGAGCAGGCGATCCTGGAGACGATCTTCCGCGAGGGCCCGATCACCCGGCCCGAGATCGCCGCGCGCACGAGCATCTCGAAGCCGACGGTGTCGGCAGCGGTCGACCGGCTGGTGAAGGCGCGGCTCGTGCGGCCGGCGGGCGAGCGGCCGGGCCGGCGGGGGCGCACGCCGCTGGCGTTCACGGTCGACTCGGCGGCGGGCTACGTGATCGGCGTCGACATCGGCTCGACCCGGCTGCGGGCGGCGGCCATCGACATCTTCGGCGAGCGGCTGGCGTCGCTGGAGCTGGAGACGGGCGCGGTGGGCGAGCAGATCGTGGCCGCCGTGCGCCGGCTGGAGGGCGAGCTGTCGTCCACCCATCGCGAGCTGCTCGCGCTCGGCGTCTCCACCCCGGGCGTCGTCGACCCCGCGACGCGCCGCGTGACCTCGCTGGCCTGGCACGTGAGCGCGACCGGCGAGCTCGACTCGCTGGCCGGCCTCGAGGACCGCTTCGGCGTGCCCGTGCGCGTGGACAACGACATCAACATGGCGGCGGTGGGCGAGAAGTGGCGCGGGCTGGCCGGCGGCGCGTCGACGTTCGTGTTCGTCTCGGTAGGTGCGGGCGTGGGCATGGGGATCGTCATCGGCGACGAGCTGTTCCGCGGCGTCCACGGCGCGGCGGGCGAGATCGGCTACCTGCCGCTGGCCCGCGACCCGTTCGCCGCGCAGCACCGGCGGCTCGGCGGGCTGGAGGACGAGATCGGCGCGGACGGCATCCTCGCCGCCTCCCGGGCGGCCGGCGGCGAGGCGGGCTCCGCGCGCGAGGTGCTCGAGCGCGCGCGCGACGGCGACGCGGCGGCCGGCGAGGTGGTGGAGGCGGCCGCCCAGCGGATCGGCCTCGCCATCGCCACCGTATGCGCCGTCGTCGACCCCGAGCTCGTGGTGCTCGGCGGACGCATCGGCGGCTCCCGCGAGCTGCTGCCGGCGGTGCGGGCGACGGTCGGCCGGCTGCTGCCGCTGCCCACGCGGATCGAGGTGAGCGTGCTGGCCGAGCGCGCCGCGCTGGAGGGCGCGCTGGCCATGGCGCTGCGCGACGCGCGCGACCGGCTGTTCAGCCGGCGCGCCGCGTGATCAACACACTGTCGAGCGCGGAGCGCAGGCCGACCGCGAGCGCGCCGGCCAGCACCGCGCCGTCGCCGAGGCTCGACAGCTCGACGCGCGGCGGGTAATAGAGCCAGTCGGCGAGCCGCGCGCGGATGCCGTCGAGCAGCTCGGGGTTCGCGCCGATGCCGCCGCCGAGCACGACCAGGCCGACGTCGGCCACCGCGGCGATGGCCACGATGTGGCGGGCGATCCGCACCGCTTCTTCCTGCACCACCGCGCGGGCGATCGCATCGCCGGCGCGCGCGGCCGCGAAGACCGCGCGGGGGTCGTAGGGCGCGGCGAGCACGGTGTCCGCGTGCGCCGCCCGCTGAGCGGCCAGCGCGGAGAGCCCCTCGGCGCTCGGATCGAGCTCCTGCTCGACCCCGGCGCGGGCGAAGTCCATCTCGCCCGCCGCGCCGTGCTGGCCGCGCTGGAGCTCGCCGCCCAGCACCAACCCGCCCCCCAGCCCGGTTCCGACGGAGAGCACGAAGAAGTTGCCCGCGCCGCGGGCCACGCCGTCCCGGCCCTCGCCCAACGCGGCCAGGTTGACGTCGTTCTCCACGGTCACCGGCTGGCCGAGCAGCTGCTCCAGCTCGGCGCCGAAGCGCCGCCCCTCCAGCCGGCTGACGTTGCTGGCCAGGCGGATCTCGCCCGTGGCGGCCTCGACCACGCCGGGCACGCCGACCACCACGGCGTCGATCAGCCCGGCGTCCAGCCCCGAGGCGGCCACGAGCCGGTCGCGCATGCGCACGATCGCCGGCAGGACCTCGTCGGCGTCGGCGCGGGGCAGCGCGTCGTCGCGGCGGGCGCGGATGGTGCCGGACAGGTCGCACAGCGCGCCGCGCAGGAAGCGCGCGCCGACGTCCACGCCGAGCACCAGCGCGGCCTCGTCCACCGGCTCGAAGTACGTCGCGCCATAGCGCGGCCCGCGCGGCCCCTCGGCCGCCTCGCGCACCAGCCCGGCGTCCAGCAGGGCCTGCAGGGCGAGGCTCACCGTCGGCTTGGAGATGCCGGCGCGGCGGGAGATCTCGGCGCGGCTGATCGGCTTGCCCGCGCGGATCGTCTCCAGCACGGCCTCCTCGTTGAGCCGCTTGAGCAGCGGCGGGGTGGCGGGCCGCGGCGCGGTCACAGACGCTCGCCGCTCACCGGGTCGAAGAGGTGGGCCTCCCCGGCCACCGGCCGCAGCGCGACGCGCTCGCCGCGGGCCGGCGCCCGCCGGGCGCTCGAGCGGGCGATCAGCCGCCGGTCCTCGCCGTCCAGCGACGCCGTGCAGAACACGTAGGCGTCCGCGCCGACGTCCTCGACCACCTGGACCTCGGCGCCGATCCCGTCCGCGGCCAGCTCGAGCGCCTCGGGGCGCACGCCGACGGTGATCTTGTCGCGGCCGTCGGCGCGCGCGTGGTCGGGCAGCGGCAGGTCCACGCCCCCCACCTTGACGGAGCCGTTGGCGCCGAGCGCGACGGTGAGGAAGTTCATCGCCGGCGAGCCGATGAAGCCGGCCACGAACGTGTTGGCCGGGCGGTCGTAGAGCTCGCGCGGCGGCGCGCACTGCTGCAGGTGCCCCTCGTGCAGGACGGCGACGCGGTGGCCGAGCGTCATCGCCTCCGCCTGGTCGTGCGTGACATAGACGGTCGTGACGTTCAGCCGGCGCTGCAGCTCGGCGATGTCGGCGCGCATCTGCACGCGCAGCTTGGCGTCCAGGTTCGACAGCGGCTCGTCCATCAGGAACACGCTCGCGTCGCGCACGATCGCCCGCCCCATGGCCACCCGCTGGCGCTGGCCGCCGGACAGCTGGCCGGGCTTGCGCTGCAGGTACTCGGCGAGCCCGAGCATCTCGGCCGCCTCGCGCACGCGGCGCGCGCGCTCGGGCTTTTTGACGCCGGCCATCTTCAGCGGGAAGGCGATGTTCGCCTCCACCGTCAGGTACGGGTACAGCGCGTAGTTCTGGAAGACCATCGCGACGTCGCGGGCCTTCGGCGGATCGTCGGTGACGTCCCTGTCGCCGATGTGGATCGCGCCGCCGTCGACCTCCTCCAGGCCGGCGAGCATGCGCAGCGCGGTCGTCTTCCCCGAGCCGGACGGCCCGACGAGCACGATCAGCTCGCCGTCTGCGATCTGCAGGTCGAGCCCGACCACGGCGGGCACGTCGGTGCCGGGGTAGATCCGCGTGGCGTTCTCGTAGCGGACTTCAGCCATGGGACACCTCCGCCATCTCGGGGGCGAGCTCGCGCCGGACCCGGTGCCGGGCGGCCTCGGGGGCGCCGAGCCGATCGAGGCCCAGCAGGGCCGCGCCGACCACCGGCGGCGCGTCGACGACGTGCGCGGCGAGCGGGACGCGCAGCTCGGCGAGGCCGGACTCGACGCCGCTGAGCAGCTGCGGGTGGCGGGCGCGCAGGATGCCGCCGCCGAGGATCACGTCGGCCGGCTCTTGGAGGGGGCCGATGCGGGTGAGCGCCACGCGGACGAATGACACGATCTCGGCCGCCAGCCGGTCGATCAGCCCGGCGGCCACGGGGTCCTGCGGGGCTTCGGCGAGCACGAGCGGCGCGAGCTCGACGAAGCGCCGCTTGGAGAGCTGACGCAGGTGGATCGCCTCGGCGACCGCGAGCAGGCTGGGGAGGCCGAAGTGCGCGGCGACGGCCTGCTCCAGTGTCGTGCGCGGGCCGCGGCCGTCCTCGCTGCGCGCGGCGGCGAACACCGCGGCGCGGCCCAGGTCGTAGCCGCCGCCCCAGTCGCCGGTGATGTCGCCCAGCGCGGGGAAGCGGGCCTCGCGGCCGTCGGGGCCGATCGCGGCGCAGTTGATGCCGGCGCCGCAGACCACCGCGACGCCCCAGCCGCGGTCCGTGCCGGCGCGCAGCAGCGCGTGGGTGTCGTTGCCCACCTCCACGCGGGGCGCCCAGCCGCGCTCCTGGATGCGCCGGCGCGCGGTCTCCACCTCGTGCGGGAAGTCGACGCCGGCCAGCGAGAGGTCGGCGATCGCCAGCTTCGGCGCCCTGGCGGTCACCCGCGCCTCCTCCAGCAGCGCCGCGATGCGGTCCAGCGCGCCGTCCAGGCCGTGCTCGTGCGGCGAGCTGCCGGGCCCGCGGACCAGCGCCAGCACCGCGCCGTCGGCGGCCACCAGCGCCAGGTCGGTCTTGGCGTTGCCGCCGTCGACGGCGAGGATCGCCCCGGTCACGGCGCGGCCACCCCGAGCAGGTCCCCCAGCAGCTCGTCCACCTTCGCCGTCTGGCCGACCAGCGGGTGCGCCAGCAGCGCCTTGCGCGCCAGCACCGGGTCGCCGGTCGTCGCCGCCTGCACCGTCAGGCGCTCGTAGGCGGCGACGTGCTGCACGAGCCCGAGCAGCTCCGGCGCGAGCGGCCTCTGGGGCAGCGGTTGAGCGCCCGTCTGGGTCACGCGCGCGGGGACCTCGACCACGTCGTCGGCCTGGAGGCCCGGGAGCGTGCCGGCGTTGCGGGTGTCGACCACGTGGACCGCGCCGTCGCCGGAGATGAGCGAGCCGACGAGGCCCGTCGCGGCGTCGCTGTAGAACGCACCGCCGCGTTGCTCGAGCAGCTCCGGCTTGGTGTCCAGCGCCTCGTTGCGATACATGGCGAGCAGCTCGCGCTCGATCTCCGCCACGGTCTGCGCGCGGGGGACCCCGTCGCGCTGCTCGGCCAGCACCTCGTCGTGGCCGTAGAAGTAGCGCAGGTAGTAGCTCGGGATCGCGCCCAGGTCGTCCAACAGGCGGCGTGGCAGCTCGAGCTCCGCCGCGAGCTCGTCACCGTAATCGGCGA
>JAICUS010000515.1 GCA_025935735.1 Solirubrobacteraceae bacterium
CCCGGTGGCGCAGCGCTTCGGCCGCGCGTCGATCCAGGCGGGCTTCGCGCTGATGGGCGCCGGGCTCGTCGTCCTCGCCGCGATGGTCCACGCGGCCGGCGCCGGCGTGACCGTCTGGACGCTCGTGCCCGGCGAGCTCGTCGCCGGGATGGGCATGGCCTGTCGCTGCCGCCGCTGTTCGACTTCATCCTCGCCGGCGTGGCCGACAACGAGGTCGGAGCGGCGTCCGGCGTGCTGAACGCGATCCAGCAGCTCGGCGCGTCACTCGGCATCGCCGTGCCGGCCACGGTCTTCATCGCTTACCTCGACGGCCCCACCCCGCCGTTCCGGGCGATGGCCGCGACGACGCTGCTCACGCTCGTCCCGCTCGGGCTGGCCTTGCTCGCCGCGTTCCGGCTGCCGCACCGGGCGCGCGCGGCCGGCGCGCATTGACCCTCGCTACGCGTGGCCGAGCAGGACGCCGACGAGCGCCACGAGCGCGCCGCCGAGCGTCACCTGGATCAGCGACCGGCGCATCGAGACGTCCTGGAAGCGCTTGCGCACCCAGGCGATGAGCAGCAGCTCGGCGGCCACGACCGGGTAGGCGACGGTCAGCGCCGTGTGGACATCCGAGATGAGGAAGGGCATGGCGTGGGCGACGCCGCCGACGAAGGTCGCCGCCCCGGTGATGAGCCCGCGCGTGGCGGCCGCGCCGCGGCCGGTGAGCGAGCCGTCGTCGGACAGGCCCTCGGAGAGGCCCATGGAGATCGCCGCGCCGAGGCCGGCGGCCAGGCCGACGAGCAGCGCGGCGCGCGAGCCGGACACGTAGGCGGCCGCGAAGATCGGCGCCAGCGTGGAGATCGTCCCGTCGATGAGCCCGATCAGGGCCGGCTGGACGACGCGCAGCTGCAGCGCGCGCTGGTCGAGCGAGCGGACGGACTGCAGCGCGGCGGTCGGCGACATGACCGTCAGCCTAGCACTATCTGGAATCGTTCGTGATAACGTGGGGCTAGTATTAGGGAACCCTCATGGATGCCGACCGAGAGCTCATCGCGGCGCTGCGCGCCACCGGACGGCGGGTGACGATGCCCCGCCTGCTCGTGCACCGCCACCTGCGGGCGGCGAACCGGCACGTGACCGCCGAGCAGGTATACGCCGAGCTGGCGCAGCAGATCCCCAGCCTGTCGGCGGCCACGGTCTACGACACGCTCGACCTGCTGGACGAGCTGGGGCTGATCCGCCGGGTGAGCACGCCGCGCGGCGCGACCACCTACGACTCGCGCACCGACGACCACCACCACGTCATCTGCCGAACGTGCGGACGGATGGAGGACCTCGATGCCGACGTCGACACCACCGCGGCCGAAAACGCGGCAGGTGCGGCGGGTTTCGCTCCCGCCTTCGCGCAGCTGACGATCAGCGGGATATGCTCCGCCTGCCGGGGCGCAGCGCAGATGTAATTAGGTTCGCCTAAGATGTCCGACCGTGGCGATAGGGAATGCCTCGCGGACGCGCCCCGGTGAGCGCGCGAGCCTCTACATCTGGACGGCCGTCCTCCTCGCGGTGGGCGTCGTGGCCGTGGTGCTCGGCTGGCACGCCAAGGGCGGCACGACCGACCCGACGGACCTGCCGGCGAACCTGCGCCTGAGCCACACCACCGTCGTGGTGAACAGCGCGATCCTCGTGTTCCGCGAGGGCCTGGAGACGATCCTCGTACTGGCCGCGGTGATGGCGAGCTTCCTGGGCGGCAACCGCGTCTACCGCCGGCCGGTGGCCGCGGGCGGGGCGGCGGCGATCGGCGCCGGCGTGGTCACCTGGTTCGCCGTGGTCTGGCTGATCGGCCGCTTCCACGGCGGCGAGTTCGACGTCCAGGCCGCGACCGGGCTGCCGTCGCTGATCGTGCTCCTGCTGGTGATGAACTGGTTCCTGCACAAGGTCTACTGGACCGGCTGGATCTCCCATCACCACAAGCGCCGCAAGGGCCTGCTGTCCGGCGACAACCAGCGACGGATGCTGCTCGGCCTCGCCCTGCTCGGCTTCACGTCGGTCTACCGCGAGTGCTTCGAGGTCGTGATCTTCCTGCAGAACCTGCGCCAGCTCTACGGCGCGAGCGTGGTCCTGGAGGGCGTCGCCATCGGCCTGCTGTTCACCGCCGCCGCCGGCGTGCTCACCTTCGCGCTGCACCAGAAGCTGCCCTACCGGCGCCTGCTGATCGTCACCGGCGTGATGCTGCTGTTCGTGCTGCTCGTGTCGGTGGGCGAGCAGGTCAACGAGATGCAGCTCGCCGGCTGGATCGGCACCTCGGACATCACCTGGCTGCACATCCCCGGCTGGATGGGCACCTGGTTCAGCCTCTTCCCGAACTGGGAGACGTTCATCGGCCAGGCGTTCGCGCTGTTGCTGGTGGTCGGCTCCTACGTCGGCGCGCAGTACCTGCGCGTCTGGCGCCCGCGCCGCCGCGGGCGCCCGGCGGCCCAGCCGGCCCGCCGCGCGCCGGACCGCGGCACCCTGCAGCAGCCCGCGCTGCGCACCTGACGGTCAGCCCGCCTCCCAGGCCTCGGCCAGGGCGCGCGGCGCCTGGCAGCGCCAGGCGTCGACGATCAGCTCCTCCAGCTGCGCGAGCGGGACCTGCGGTAGCCGCACCAGCACGGCGGGAAAGCCGTTGTAGTGCGGCTCGGTGAAGAAGACGGCCGGGTCCGCGGCCAGCAGCGCCGCCTTGTCCGCCTGGTCGATCACGCGCACCGCGATGACGTCGTCGCGCGGCACCCGCGGCTTCTTCGGCTCGACCCGCTCCTTCCAGGACCAGACGAACCCCTTCTGCTTGCCCCGGTTGAGGACGGAGAACGCGAAGCCGTCGTGCCCCTCCGTCGTCTCCGGCAGCGCGAGCGCGATCCTGCGGACATCCTCCTGATCGGCCAGACGGACAGTGTCTCACTCGCTCCGGCCGTTCACGAACGGTGCAGGGAACGGTTGCTACGGTGGCGCGTGTGACCGGCGTCGAGGCGACGGAACGCCCACTGGCCACCGCACCGCGGCCCGCCCCAGCCCCCCGTGCGGGCACCCGGAGGCCGTGGCGCCACTGGCCGCTGGCGCTGGTCCTCGCCCCGGCGGTCGCGCTGCGCGTGCTGGCGTTCGTGGCGATCTACCCGGGGATCTGGTTCACCGACAGCAACGGCTACGTCGCGGTCGGCGCCACCGGCGACCTGCACCTCGACCGCGTGAGCGGCTACGGGCTGCTCGTCGCGCCGTTCTACCGGCTCGGCAGCGCCGCGGCGCTGATCGGCTTCCAGCACCTGCTCGGGCTGGCGATCGTCGTGGCGCTCTACGCGCTGCTGGTGCACCGCGGCGTCCCCCCCTGGCTGGCGGCGCTCGCCGTCGTGCCGATCGCGCTGGACGCCTACGTGCTCGCGGTCGAGCACGCGATCATGTCCGACACGCTGTTCGACTTCACGGTCGTCGCGGCGGTCGTGCTGCTGCTCTGGCCGGAGCGGCCGAGCCTCTGGATGGTCGCCACGGCCGGCCTCCTCCTCGGCTTCGCCGGGCTCGTGCGCAGCGTCGGCGCGCCGTTCGTCGCGGTGTTCTTCATCTACCTGGCGGTGCGGCGGCTCGGCTGGCGCTCGCTCGTCGCCTTCGCCATCCCGTGGGTGCTGATCACGGTGGCCTACGCCGCGATGTTCGACGCCCAGCACGGGCACTTCGCGCTGAATCTGACCACCGGCCGCTACCTCTACGGCCAGGTGGCGCGGTTCGCCGATTGCTCGAAGCTCCCCGGCCTGCCCGCGGACGAGCGCTCGTTCTGCCCGGATCTCGCGCACCCGCTCACCACCAACGACTACCTGTGGGGCCACCGCAGCCCCATCCACGAGGTGGCGCGCACAGACGACGGCCACATCCGCGACTTCGCGCTGCGGGTCATCCGGCGCTGGCCGATGCGCTACGCGAACGTCGTCGGCGGCTCGTTCATCCACTACTTCCGGCCCGGCCACCCGATCGGGCCGAACGACTACAAGCCGATCCCCTGGCAGTTCCCGGTCGACCCGGCGCGGCCGGATTTCCCGCGCTATCGCGGCCCGATCCGGCCCCACCACCCCGGCGACCACTGGTACTACCCGAGCACCTACGTCTCCCGGATGGTGTCGCAGCCGCACACGAACGCGGGCGTCTCCCGGTTCCTGCGCGGCTATCAGCGCTTCGGGTACACGCAGGGCCCGCTGCTCGCCGCCTGCGTGCTCGTCGCACTGGCCGCGCTGTTCCGGCGCGGCCGCCACTGGCGCCTGCGCCTCGACGGGGCACTGCTCGCCGCGGCGGGGCTGAGCGCGCTGCTGCTCGCCGCCGCGCTGTCGGTCTTCAGCTACCGCTACATCCTGACCGCCGTCGTCCTGCTCCCGCCGGCGGCGGCCTTCTCGCTCACGGCGCTGTTGCCGGCGCGGCTGCGGCAGGGCTAGAC
>JAICUS010000273.1 GCA_025935735.1 Solirubrobacteraceae bacterium
GCTGCAATCGCGGCCGCCGCCCAGGTTGTAGACCGCGGCCGCCCGTGGCGCGCGCAGGAACGCGCCGATCGCGGTGACCACGTCGGCGGCGTGGATGTTGTCGCGCACCTGCTTGGCGCCGTAGCCGAACACCGTGTAGCGCTCGCCGGTGACCACGCAGCGCATCAGGTAGGAGAGGAAGCCGTGCAGCTGCGCGCCCGCGTGGGCCGGCCCGGTCAGGCAGCCGCCGCGGAAGCAGACCGTGGGCATGCCGAAGTAGCGGCCGTACTCCTGCACGAGCAGGTCGGCCGCGGCCTTGGAGACGCCGAACAGCGAGTGCAGGCTCGCGTCGATCGACATCGTCGTGTCGATCCCGGCGTGGTAGCGGTGGCCGGCCGGCAGCTCGAGCCGCAGCCCCCGGTCCTCCAGCGGCAGCCGGTTCGGCGTGTCCCCGTAGACCTTGTTGGTCGACATGAACACGAACGGCGCGTCCGGCTGGACGGCGCGGGTGGCCTCGAGCAGGTTCAGCGTGCCCTGGGCGTTGACGCCGAAGTCGGTCTGCGGGTCGCCCGCCGCCCAGTCGTGCGACGGCTGCGCCGCGGTGTGGACGACCGCGGCGAGGTCGGAGCCCGCGCAGGCGAGCACCCGGTGGACGGCGTCGGCGTCGCGGATGTCGACCGGCTCGACCCGGAACTCGCCCGGGTGGGCGCGCAGCAGCCGCCGCGTGTTGGGGGCGGTCGACGCGCTCGGCCCGAAGAAGCGGGCGCGCATGTCGTTCTCGATGCCCACGACGTCGTAGCCGCACGCGACCAGGTGCTCCACCGCGGCCGAGCCGATGAGCCCGCCGGAGCCGGTGACCACCGCGGTGCCCATCAGCCCTCCAGCGCTCCCAGCACGAGCGCCTCGTGCGCGCGCGCCCAGGTGGCGATGTCGGCCAGCGTCTCCTCCGCCCGCCGGGCCGGCCGCCAGTCGGTCAGCGCGTGCAGCCGCGACGCGTCGGTCACGTACACGCGCACGTCGCCAGGCCGCTCGCCGTCCTCGGCCTGAACCGGCACCGAGCGGCCCGTGAGCTCGCGGCAGACCTCGGTCGTCTCGCGCAGCGACAGCGACACCTCGCGCCCGCCGCCGACGTTGAGCGTCCGCCCGGCCCAGTGCTCCGGCGCGGCGAGCTGGCGGTCGATCAGCTCCACCAGGTCCTCCACGTGCAGCAGGTCGCGCACCTGCTTGCCCGCGCCGCCGTAGCCGATGTAGCGCAGCGGCCGGCCGCTCTGGTGGGCCAGCACCCAGTAGGCGAACACGCCCTGGTCGACCCGGCCCATCTGCCACGGCCCGGCGATCACGCCGCAGCGGTCGATCACGGTGGGCAGCCCGAACATGCCGGCGTACTCGGTCACCAGGTGCTCGGCGGCGAGCTTGGTGGCGCCGTAGAGCGTCCGCGGGCCCTCGAGCGGGAAGTTCTCCGACACGCCCGGGCCGGCGAGCTCGAAGCGGCTCTCGGTCTCGCGGTAGGGGAGGGCGTTGAGCGCCGCGTAGGGGTAGACGCGCGAGGTCGAGATGAAGATCACCTGCGCCGCGTCGCGGCGGGCGAGCTCCAGGCAGTGGTAGGCGCCGACCAGGTTGGACTGCACCACGTAGTCGGGCGCGTCGTGCAGGCCGGCGAGCGCGCTCGGCTCGGCCGAGCACTCGACGATCGCATCGTGGCGGGGGAGGGCGAGCAGGTCCGCCTGCGCGCGCACGTCGGCGTGCACGAAGCGGATGCCGGCCGCCCGCAGCCGCGGCAGGTTGAGCTCCGAGCCGCGCCGCTTGAGGTTGTCGAGGGCGGTGAGCGTCCAACTCGGGTGGCGCTCGGCCAACCCGATGCACAGGTTCGCGCCTACGAAGCCGCTGCCACCGGTGACGAGAACCCGCACGGCTGGCGCAACCTACGCAGGGTTTCTGAAAGCAGCATGACCAGTGTTCAGGTCGGGGTCAGATCGTACCGCCAGGATGAGCACGCCTTGAGCGCCCATCTGACCAACGCGGTCCTCGCCCACGGCCTGCTCGCCGTCGCGATCCTGATGGCCGTCGACGCGCTGCTGCCCGTGGGCGGCGAGCTGGTGATGCTGTTCGCCGGCGCGCTGGCCGCGGGGGCGATCGCCGGCCACCACGGGCCGTCGCTCGCCGCCGTGATCGTCGCCGGCGCGCTCGGCTATCTCGCCGGGTCGCTGGCCGGCTGGGCCATCGGCCGCGTGGGCGGGCGGGCGCTGGTGGAGCGCCGCGGGCGCTGGCTGCACCTGGGCCCGGAGCGCTTCGCCCGGGCGGAGCGCTGGTTCGCCCGCTACGGCGCCGCGTTCGTGCTCTTCGGCCGGCTGACGCCGCTGGTGCGCTCGTTCGTGTCGATCCCGGCGGGCGTGCTCGAGTTCCCGCTCGGCCCCTACACCGCGCTGACCGCGCTCGCCTCGGCGATCTGGTGCGCCGCCTTCGGGATCGCCGGCCACGCGCTCGGCGCGCACTGGGACACCGTGCACCACGCGTTCCGCTACGCCGACTACGCCGCCGTGGTGGCGGTGCTGGCGCTCGCCGCCGTGCTGCTGGTGCGCCGGCGCGCCGCCGTGCGGTGACGACGCCTCCCATCTGCGCCGTCTAGCTTCGTGGGCCGCATGCTCCGGCGAGTCGTCATCGCGGGCGGCGCCGCGCTCTCGCTGCTCGCGGCCGTCGCGCTGTTCACCCGCTTCGGGGTGCACGGCGCGCTGAGCCGCGACGAGTCGATCTACGTCTACGGCGGCCAGTGGTGGGCGCGCGGCGTGCCGTTCTACGTCTCCACGTTCGACCCCAAGACGCCGCTGTCGGCGCTGCTGGCGGCGCTCGGGGCGGGGATCTCCAGCGGCGACGGGATCGTGGCCATCCGGATCGTGTTCGGCGTGCTCGCCTGCGCCACCGTCGTCGCCCAGTACTGGCTGGGGCGGCGGCTGTGGGACTCGGCGGTCGCCGGGCTGGTGGGCGCGGTCGTGCTGGCGTCCTTCCGCGGGTTCGCCGGCGACGCGTTCGGCGGGCCGGACGCGAAGACGCCGGGGATCCTCCTCGCCGTGGTGGCGATGGCGCTGCTGGCCCGGCGGCGCTGGTTCTGGGGCGCGCTGGCCGGCTCGCTGGCGTTCCTGGACTGGCAGCCGCTCGGCGTCTACGCGGTGCTGGCGGTGGTCGCGGCGGCCGTCGCCGCCCGCGGGCGCGGGCTGCTGGCGGCGCTGGCCGGCGCGCTGGCGCCGATCGCGGTCACGGTCGCCTACTACGCGGCCGAGGGCGCGCTGCCGCAGCTCGTGGAGGCGACCGTGCGCTTCCCGCTGGAGGGCGTCCACCGCCGCCCGATGACCCTCGCCGACCGGGTGCGCAACATCGAGCACGTCGTGACCACCGGCTACACGCACACGGGCGTGCTCTTCTGGCTGGGCACCGCGCTGTTCGTGGCGCTCTGCCTGCTCCGGCTGGCGCTCGGGCCGCGCGACGCCGTCGTCTGGGTGGCGCTGCCGACGTTCCTCGCGCTGGCGGCGTTCTCGCTGTCGGACTTCCAGGGCTATCCGGACCTCTATCCGCTGCTGCCCTACGCGGCGCTCGGGCTGGGCGGGACGGCGGCGGAGGTCGCCCGCCGCCTCGGCCCGCTGCGCCGGCCGGCGGGCGCGCTGGCCGGCGCGATGGCCGTCGCGCTGGCGCTGCTGTGCTGGCACTGGTACGGCGGCGACCCGGCCCGCAACCACGAGCTCGACCGCCAGCGGGCGCACGGCGCGCAGCTCGCCGGGCTTCTCGGTCCGGGGAAGCTCTATTCGCTCGGCGACCCGCGCCCGCTCGTGCTCACCGGGCGGCGCAACCCGGGCCGGTTCATCTACCTCGGCTCGGGCATCGGCCGCTGGGCGGCGGCGCACACGCCCGGCGGCCTGGCGGGCTGGGCGGCGCGCATCCGGGCCGCCGACCCGGCCGTGATCGCGTTCGGCGGCGGCTGGGGCGGGCCGCTGCGCGGGCGGATGGTGGCGCTGCTGCGGCCCGGCCGCCAACGGCGTTATCTCGACGGACGGCTCGTGCTGATCGGGCCCGCCGCGCTGCGATGAGGCGCCGGCGCGGATCCTGCCCGAACAGTCAGGTCGCGTTCATGAATCGCGGCCTAGCTTGAGCGATAGCTATGTCGCTCGACGTCCACCTGGCCGAGACGGCCAACTCCTTCGCCGCCCACCACGACGGCTGGGAGGACGCCGCGCGCTGGTTCGCGCACGTCTCGGAGCCGCTGTTCATCGCGCTCGTGATCGTCCTCGCCGCGGCCGGGCTGCTGCTGCGCCGCCCGCGCGTGCTCGCGGCGAGCGTGCTGGCCGTCCTCGCGGCGGGCGCGAGCCTGGTCGTCGCGGCGGTCCTCGCGCACGTGGTCGACCGGCCGCGGCCGTTCGTCGCGCACCCGCAGATCCACGCCTTCCTCTCCCACGCCGCCGACCCCGGCTTCCCCAGCGACCACGCGACCGCGGCGTTCGCCATCGCCGTCGTGCTGGTGCTGCGGCTCGGGCTGCGCTGGCTGCCGGTGCTGGTCGCCGCGGCGGCGCTGGCCGTCAGCCGCGTGCTCGTCGGCGTGCACTACCCGGCGGACGTCCTCGCGGGCGCCTTGCTGGGCACCGCGGCGGCGGTCGCCGTGTGCGTCCTGGCGGCGCGCTTCGGCCCGCGCCTGCTCGCCACCCGCCCGCGGGTGGCGGCGCGGGCGGGCTTCCTCGCCGAGCGGTGAGCCCGCGCCCGGTGGCGCGCGTGCCGCCGGTGGACCGCGGGCATCCGGCGCAGGACGGCGAGGGGCGCGGCGAGCGGCGCGCCGATTGCCGGGGCGGCCGGCGCGAGCGCCACTGGCGCCACTGCGCGCGCTGACGCCGGCGCCGGAGCGGCGACGTGGACGTGGACCTCGTTCGGCCCGACGACCACCGGATAGCCGCCGGTGACCGGGGCGAACGCGCCGGTCACCGAGCCGGCCGAGATCAGCGGCTGGTCGCCGCTGGGCAGCGCGGCGGCGGTCACCAGGTCGAGCGCGCCGGCCAGCGCGGCCGTGCCGGTGAGCTGGAGCGGCGCGGCGGCCGCGGGGACGAGCCGGGCGCGCAGCAGCGAGCCGGCGTCGGAGGCGAAGCTCGCCGCGGTCAGCCGGCCGTCCAGTGCGAGGTCGGTCACGGACGGCGCGACCTGGCGGTAGGCGCCGGCCACGGCCAGCGTGCCGCCGGAGCCGACGACGGTCTCGCCGCCGTCGAGCAGCGCGCCGCCGACGGCCTGGCTCGCGCCGCCGCGGACCTCGAGCATCCCGTTGGCGCCGATCCGCCGCAGGGCGGTCAGCCCGTCGGTGGGCGCCTGCTGGGGGTCGAACGCGTCCACCGCGCCGATCCGCGCGCCCGCGCCGTCGAGCAGCACGTGGCCGCCGAGGGTCTGCACCGGCTCGGCCAGCGCGATCGTGGCGCCGTGGGCGGCCAGCGCGCCGCCGACCAGCGTGCCGTCGTCCTCGAGGTTCAGCAGGCCGGGCACGCGCAGGGTGCCCCCGCTCGCCGTGACCGTGCCGTCGTTGTCCAGCGCCCAGTCGAGCTCGACGTCGTCGGCCCCGGTCTTGGCCAGCGTGCCGGTGTTGTGGAACAGCGAGGCGTAGCCGAAGATCGTGTCGACGTAGTAGCCGGCGAACTCGACCGGGCCCGCGATGGTGAACGTGCCGGTGTTGAGGATCGAGGCGCCCTCGTAGCCGACGAGCGCGCCGCCGGCCAGGGTCAGCGTCCCGCGGTTGACCAGCCGCCGGCCGGCCTCGAGGTCCAGCTCGTCGTCCGGGCCGCCGATGGTGGCCGTCGAGCCCGGGGCCAGGTCGGTCGTGCCGCTGCCGGTCATCGTCCCCGAGCGCCAGTCGAGCGTGCCGGCGACGCTCAGCGTGCCGTCGCCCCGGATGGCGGAGCCGTCGACGGTGAGCTTGTCGGCCGGGCCGAGCGCGATCCGCGCGCCCGCCGGGATGTCGAGGTCGGCCCCGGTCAGCCGCAGGTCGCCGGCCAGCGCGGCGGCCGGCCCGAGCGCGACCGTGCCGCCGTCGAAGGCCAGGAACGCGCCGGGCGCGGTGGCGGCGAAGCTGCCGTCCTGGCGCGCGCCGTCGGCGGGCTCGACGGTCAGCCCGCCGGCCGAGACCGTGAGCGTCCCGTCGTTGTCCAGGCCCTCGATGCTGTTGTCGCCGCCGCTGCCAACCTGGTCGATCGTGCCCGTGTTGGCCAGCGTGTCGCCGAACACGTCCACGCCGCCCGAGCACCCGGGCGTCGCCGGGCTGCCGAGCTCGATCCGGCCGGAGTTGTCCACGCGCGTCCCGTCGCCGGACAGGTACAGGTCGTGCCCCTGCGGGACGCGCAGCGTGCCGGCGTTGGCCAGCGCGTAGCCGTCGGTGAGCTCACTGAAGCAGTCGCCGTTCAGGAGGACGGTGCCCTGCGGGCCGACCGTGGCCGTCCCCGGGCCCTGCAGCTCGCCGCCGCCGAGGTCGAGCTCGCCGGCGCCCACGTCGAGCGTGCCGGTGAGCGCGCCGCCGCTGAGCACGAGGACGTCGCCGCCCGCGAGCGACACCGGCGAGGAGAGCTGGAGCGTCCCGCCGTCGACCGCGGTGGCGCCCTGCAGGTCGGCGCCGGCGCCGAGCACGTGCGTGCCGCCGGTGAACGCCACGCTGCCGCCGGCGCCGCGGAACGTGCCGGTCTGCGCCTGTGCGGCGCCGCGGTCGAGCTCGAGCCGCCCGGCCGTGCCCTCCACCGTGCCGTCGTTGTCGAGCGCCGGGTCGATGCTCGCGCTCTGCGTGCCCGACGTCTTGCGCAGCGTCCCCCCGGACAGCACGTGGACCAGCGGGGCGGTCGCGCCGCCGCCGAACAGGGTGCGGTCGCCGCTGACCGCGTAGGTCCCGGCGATCTCGAGCGTGCGGCCGTTTATGACGCTGTGGCTGCCGGTCTGGGTGAAGGTGGCGCCGGCGGCGAGGCGGGTGGTGCCGGCGCCGCTCTCCGTGCCGCCGCTCAGCGTCCAGCCGCCCGAGGTCACGTCGAGCGTGCCGGCGCCGGACAGCGTGCCGTTGCTGATCGCGTTCGCGCCCGTAGACGTGACGGTGCCGCTGGGGATGTCGGTGTCGCCGGCGGCGAGGGCCACGCCGCCGGCCAGCTTGGCGCCGTCGGCGAGCGTGAATGGGTTGCCGCGCAGCTCGACCGTGCCCTGCGCGGCGCCGCCGCCGAACGTGCCCGACGAGGCGGAGGCGTTGCCGCCGGTGAGCTGCAGCGTGCCGCCGCCGGGTTGGACCGAGCCGTCGTTGTCCAGCGGCGGGCTGATCCCGCTCGTGCCGGTCGGCGTGCCCTGCAGCAGGCCGCCGGAGAGCACATGCACCAGGGGCGCCGGCGAGCCGCCGGTGAACAGCGTGAACGCGCCCGACTGGGCATACGTGCCGGCGATCTCCAGGACCCGGCCGCTGTTGAGCGTGTGCGAGTTGGTCTGCGTGAATGTCGCGCCGGCGGCCACGTGGGTGGTCCCCGTGCCGGTCTCGGTGCCGCCGCTCAGGGTCCAGCCGCCGGAGGCCACGTTCAGCGTGCCGGCGCCGGAGAGCGTGCCGTTGGACATCGCGTTGGACCCTGTGGCGGTGACCGTGCCGCTGGGGATGTCGACGTCGCCGGTGGCGATCGTGACGCCGCCGGCGAGCTTGGCGCCGTCGCCGAGCGTGATCGGGTTGCCGCGCAGCTCGATCGTGCCCTGGGCGGCGCCGTCGCCGAACGTGCCCGACGACGCCGGCGCGCCGCCGCCGCCGAGCTGGAGGGTGCCGCCGCCGGGTTGCACCGAGCCGTCGTTGTCCAGCGGCGGGCTGA
>JAICUS010000176.1 GCA_025935735.1 Solirubrobacteraceae bacterium
ACCTACTACCTCGATCAGGCAGAGTCGCGCGTCGACGTGGTCACCAGCGTCGGCGAAGGTCTCGAGGAGTACTACGTCGGCGCGCATGAGGCGCGCGGCGAGTGGATCGGCGCGGGATCTCGCGAGCTCGGCCTTGGCGGCGCCGTCGCAGGTGACGAGCTCCGCGCGGTGCTCGCCGGGCTCCACCCGCGCACCAGCGACCTACTGCGCACATCGTCGCGACGAGCGAGCGTCGCTGGCTTCGATCTGACGTTCTCCGCTCCGAAGAGCGTCAGCGTGCTCTTCGGGATCGGTGACGCTGAACTGCGCGGCCAGGTACGGGAGGCGCACGACGTCGCCGTCCGCGAGGCCATCGGCTACCTCGAGCGCTCGGCGGCCGCCGTCCGCCGCGGCCACGCGGGCGCGATCGTCCAGCAGGCGTCCGGACTGGTCGCTGCAGCGTTTCGCCATCGGACGTCACGCGCTGGCGACCCACAGTTGCACACGCACGTCCTCGTCGCGAACCTCGGGTGCGGCCTCGACGGGCGGTGGTCGGCGCTGGACGGCCGCCGCCTGTACGCGCACGCGCGCACGGCGAGCTTCCTCTACCAGGCCGTCCTTCGCGCAGAGCTGACGCGACGTCTCGCGCTCGAGTGGGCGCCCGTGACACGCGGGATCGCCGAAGTGATCGGGGTGCCTCGCAAGGTGGCCCGGGCATTCAGCCGGCGCCGCGCCGACATCGAGGCGGCGCTCGACCAGCGCGGCTTGACCGGTCCTCGGGCCGCGGAGGCCGCGGCGCTCGCCACGCGCACGACGAAGGGTCCCACGGTGGCCGAGAAGGAGCTCGTTGCCGAGTGGCGCAGGCGAGCCGCAGCACTCGGCTTCGGCCGTGAGGAGGTCGCTGTTGTCCTCGGGGTCAGCGGCGCACTCGACATCGAGCCGGATTGGTCCGCGGTCTGGGATCAGCTCGCCGGGCCGCTTGGGCTCACCCGGCGCGCGCCGACCTTCGACCGCGGCGACGTCTTTCAGGCGCCGTGCGAGGCGATGCCGCCCGGTATGACGATCGACGCGGCGACCCTCGAGCGCGTGACCGACCGGTTCCTCGCCGAGCGCGCGGTCGCGCTTCTGCCCGAAGCCGAGGCGCGCGAGACCGGCGAGGCGTTCCGGCGCCGGGACGGGCGGTTGATGCCGGCCGGCACCGACCGCCTACGCTACTCAACCCCTGAGCATCTCGCGCTCGAGCGCCGCCTGGTCGAGTGGGCGGTCGAGCTCCGCGGTGTAGGTGCCGGCCGGGCCGACTGCGAGGCGCTTGAAATCGCCCTTGCGTCCCGGCCCACCCTGTCCAACGAGCAACGGCGCGTGGTGGAGTCGCTCACTCTTGACGGATACGGCGTCGCCGTAGTCGCAGGCCGCGCTGGAACCGGTAAGACCTTCGCACTCGGCGCGGCCCGCGAGGTGGCAGGCGTCGGGATTCCCGGTGCTCGGCGTCGCGGTCGCGCGACGCGCCGCGAGCGAACTGCAGGACGGCGCCGGCATAGCCAGCACCAGCGTCGCCGCGCTCCTCGGCGACCTTGGAGCCGTTGGACAGCTTCCCGAGCGCTGCGTGCTCGTCGTCGACGAGGCGGCCATGGTGCCGACGCGGCAACTCGCGGAGCTCCTCAGCTACGTCGAGCAGGCCCGCGGCAAGCTCGTCCTCGTTGGCGACCAGGGGCAGCTGCCCGAACTCTCCGCGGGCGGCGGCTTCCGCGCGCTCGTCCAGCGAGGTTTCGCCGTCCAGCTCTCGACCAATGTCCGGCAAGTCGAGGCCTGGGAGCGCGAGGCTCTCGAGCATCTGCGCGCCGGCCGCGCCGAGTCGGCCCTCGCGCTCTACCGCGGCCACGAGGCGCTCGTCATGGCGCTTACGGAGCAGGCAGCCAGGCAGCAACTCGTGCGCGACTGGCTCCAGGCCGGCGATCCCGACATCTGCGTGATGATCGCCCGCCACCGGGCAGACGTCGGAGACCTGAACGCCCATGCGCGCAGGCTCCTGCGCCACGGCGGAGCCATCCACGGGCCGGAGCTCGAGCTGCCCGGCGGCCGCTTCGCCGCCGGCGATCGCGTGGTCATCAAGCGCAACGACCGGCGACTCGATGTCCAGAACGGACAGCGCGCCCGCGTCATCGCCGTCGACGCGGCGGCCGGCATTCTGACGCTGGACTGCGGGACCCATACCGTCGACCTCGACCGCCACTTCCTCCATGGCGTGACCGAAGGCGGCGATCCGACGCTCCTACACGGCTACGCGATCACCGGTCACGTGGCCCAAGGCCTGACGGTGGACCGCACGTTCGTTCTCGCCGGCGACGGCATCAACCGCGAGTGGGCCTACGTCGCGCTCAGTCGCGGCCGGCTCGGCAACCGCCTCTACGCCGCGATCGTGCCCGAAGACCCGCGTGAGGAGTTCGCGCCCGGCCCCCCGCAGCGGCGCGATCCGACCCAGCGCCTGGTCGCCGCGCTGACGGACAGCACGGCGCAGGTCTTCGCCATCGACAGCGGAGTCCCCGAACCGGCGGAGGCTCGCCGCGAGTTCGACCTCGCGCGGCGGGACCGCTCCGCGCTGGAGAACCGCCGCTTCGGCTGGCTTCCCGGCCGGCCCGCTGCGCTCGGGAAGGCCCGCGACCGCGGGCGCGTCGCCGCGGCACGGCTCGTGGCGGCCGACCGCTCCCTCGCTGAGCGATCGCACGCAGCGCGCCCCTTTGTCAGCGAGAGTGATCTCGTGGCCGCCCGCGCCCAGCGAGCCCAACAACGCGCAGAGCGTTCGACCGCGCGCCTGCTGGACCGCGGCTGTCACCACGGCCGGGAGCTGTGACCGCCGTGACGGCCCGGATCTCGCTCAACCGCAGCCCGCACGCTCCCGATCCACTTCGCCCGCCCCGCGGGCTCACCCGCGCCGACCTCATGACCGCCACCGAGGTGGCCGAGTTGCTCGGCGTGCCGGTCTCGACCGTGCGTGAGTGGGGCCGCAACGGCAAGCTGCCCAGGATCAAGCTCGGCCGCCACGTACGATTCCTCCGCGCGCGAGTGGAAGCGGCGATCCTCGCGGCGGGGGAGGCCGATTCGGCGACCTAACGGGCTGTGGCCGCTACTTTTGCGGCGCTGCGGGCGGCGGCGCGGGCGTTGATCCGCCACGCCCTTCTTCGATGCCGATGGAGGTCGACAGCGTCTTGATCTCGCTCGGGGGGACCGGGGGCGGGGTCATGGCTTCAGTTTATCGCCAGACCGGCCAGCCAGGCGAGCGTCTGGATCACCATCAGGCCACCCAGGAGCCCGGAGATCCGCGACATCCACCGGACGCGTACGGCGTTTTCCTCGCGCAGGTCTTGGAAGAGGTAGCCGGCCGACGCCAGCCATCCGAGCGTGCCGGCCTCCGACTCGGCGGCGGCCTCCTCATAGAGGTTGCTGTAGAGGTCGCGCGCGTCGACGGCGAACTTCAGCTTCCACGGCGCGAGCAGGATCGCCGCGGCCACCAACCCGAGGAGGAGAGCGCCGACCGCGAGCCATGACCAGACCTCGAATCCGGCCTCCCGGATGGTCGTCGCGCCGAGGAACGAGGCGACCAGCGCGTGTGCAGCGAGCAACGTACCCGTCCGCTGCCGCACCCCCGAAACGAGCGACTCCTGGTCGGCGAGAGCGGCGCGACCGGCTTCATACGCGACCTCCTCGAGCGCCTTCACACAAGAGACGCTAAGTGGGCGGCCGGACGGTGAGGGCTCGCCTCGGAGCGCCAGACGCACTTTGGTCCGCCGAGTTGGTCCGCCGCGGATCAGGTCGAACGCCTGAGAGAAGCTCTGAAACACGAAACCCCCGCGCAGCGAGGGTTTCTGAGGAGCGGCTGAAGGGACTCGAACCCTCGACCTTCTGCATGGCAAGCAGACGCTCTAGCCAACTGAGCTACAGCCGCGCGGAGCGCCGAGTATAGCCGCGGCGGCCCCGCAGAGCGGGCGAGTACAGTCAAGCGATGGCGGACTCTCCCACCGAGCGCCGGCCGCGCAACGGCCTCAAGCCCCCCGAGCGCGGGCGCACGCCGGACGACCGCCGGCATCCCGGCACGCCGCAGGGCCCGCGGACCCCGCCGCGGATGCCCGGCTCGCGGTCGTTCTGGGTCATCGTGCTCGTTGCGCTGACGCTCAACTACGTGCTGGTGGCGGTGTTCGCCTCGGGCAAGGAGCGCAGCGTCACGGTGCCGTACAGCCCGGCGTTCCTGCACCAGGTCGACCAGAACAACGTCAAGCGCGTCTCCACGCAGGGGGCGACCGTCACCGGCGAGTTCAAGGAGCCGATCCGCTACCCGAACGACAAGGCGGAGCCCGCGAAGAACTTCAAGACCGAGATCCCGTCGTGGGTGATCTACAGCAGCGGCAGCGACCTGACGAACCGGCTGACCAAGCACGACGTCGAGCTGTCGGCCGAGCCGCTCAACCAGGGCAACGGGTTCCTCACCAATCTCATCCTCGGCTTCGGGCCGGTGATCCTGCTCGTCGGACTGTTCATCTGGCTCTCGCGCCGCGCGACCGGCGGGCAGATGGGGGCGATCGGGGCGTTCGGGCGCTCGCGGGCCCGGCGGGTCGAGGGCGCGGACACGAAGGTGACGTTCTCCGACGTGGCCGGCATCGACGAGGCCAAGGCCGAGCTGACCGAGGTCGTCGACTTCCTGAAGAACCCGCAGAAGTACCAGAAGCTCGGCGGCCGGATCCCGCGCGGCGTATTGCTCTCGGGGCGCCCGGGCACGGGCAAGACGCTGCTGGCCCGCGCGGTGGCCGGCGAGGCGGGCGTGCCGTTCTTCTCCATCAGCGCCTCGGAGTTCGTGGAGGCGATCGTGGGCATCGGCGCCTCGCGCGTGCGTGACCTGTTCAAGCAGGCCAAGGCCGCGGCGCCCGCGATCGTGTTCATCGACGAGCTCGACGCGATCGGCCGCTCGCGGTCGGGCGGCGCCGGGCCGTTCAGCGGCGGCAACGACGAGCGCGAGCAGACGCTCAACCAGATCCTCACCGAGATGGACGGCTTCGAGCAGGGCGACACCGTGATCGTCCTGGCGGCCACGAACCGGTCCGAGGTCCTCGACGCCGCGCTGCTGCGCCCCGGCCGCTTCGACCGCCGCGTCACCGTGCCGCCGCCGGACGCCGACGGGCGGCGCAAGATCCTCGAGGTCCACACGCGCTCGCTGCCGCTGGACCCCGACGTCGAACTCGACGACATCGCCGCCATCACGCCCGGCATGGTCGGCGCCGACATCGCCAACCTGGCCAACGAGGCGGCGCTGCTGGCCGCCCGGCGCGGCCACCAGCGCGTCGAGCGCGCGGACTTCACCGACTCGCTGGAGAAGATCGTGCTAGGCGCGCCACGCGGGATCGTCCTGTCGGAGTCCGAGAAGCGGCGCACCGCCTACCACGAGTCCGGCCACGCGATCGTCGGCATGGTCACGCCCGGCGCCGACCCGGTGCGCAAGGTGTCGATCATCCCGCGCACCCTGTCGCTCGGCGTGACGATCGCCTCGCCGGACTCCGAGCGCACCAACTACGACGAGGAGTACCTGCTGACCCGGATCCGCGTCGCGCTGGGCGGCCGGGTGGCCGAGGAGATCGTCTACGGCTCGATCTCCGCGGGCGCCGAGTCGGACATCCAGCAGCTCACGGGGATCGCCCGCCAGATGGTCGGCCGCTGGGGCATGAGCCCGAAGATCGGCCCGATCGCCGTCATCCCGTCGGAGTCCCAGGGCCCGCTGCTGCCCGGCGTCTCGGAAGTGTCGCAGTCCACGCAGGAGCTGATCGACCACGAGGTGCGGCGGATCGTCGACGAGTCGCACGGCGAGGTCACCCGCCTGCTCTCCGACCACCGCGACAAGCTCGAGAGCCTGACCGAGCGCCTGATGGTCAAAGAGACGCTCGACATGGACGAGGCCTACGAGGCGGCCGGCGTCTCCCGCCCACGCCCCACGGAGCTCGAGGAGACCGTGGCCTGACGGAGACCCTTACCACGGGCTGCGGGCATTTCCGGGTGGCGAGAGGCCGCTCTTCTCCGAGGATTTGACAAAAGTCCGCGCTGCCTGGCAGCCTGCCGCTCGATGGGGGCGCTGGCAGACCTGCGGGAGGCCAACCGGCTGCGGATAGTCGACGAGCTGCGGCGGCGGGGGAACGCCACGCGCGGGGAGCTCTCGGCGGCCACCGGGCTGTCGCGGACGACGGTGACGACGCTCGTGGCCGAGATGCAGGCGCGCGGGCTGGTCGTGGAGGACGGCGCGGCGCGCGAGGACGACGCGCGACCCGGGCGCCCGGCGGCGCTGCTGCGGCTCGAGGCGGCCGCCGGCGCGGCGCTCGGCGTGGACTTCGGGCACTCGCACGTGCGCGTGGCGGTGGCCGACCTGGCGTGCACGGTGCTGGCCGAGCGCTGCATCCCGTTCGCGGTGGCGCAGGACGCGCCGGCGGCGCTGGACGCCGCGGCGCAGCTGGCCTTCGCGACGCTGCGCGCGGCCGGGGTGTCCCCCGGCCAGGTCGTCGGCGCCGGCATGGGGCTGCCCGGGCCGCTCAACCCGCGAACCGGGACCGTGAGCCCGTCGTCGATCCTCGGCGGCTGGGCAGGCGTCCGGCCGGCCGGGGAGCTGGCCGGACGGCTCGGCGTGCCCGTGGCGCTGGACAACGACGCCAACCTGGGCGCGCTGGCCGAGATGTTCCTGGGCGCCGGGCGCGGCGTGGAGAACCTGGTTTATCTCAAGGTGTCCTCGGGCATCGGCGCCGGGATCATCGCCGGCGGGCGGCTGCACCATGGCGCGACCGGGCTGGCCGGCGAGATCGGCCACGTGCAGCTGCGCCCCGACGGCGCGGTGTGCCGCTGCGGCAGCCGCGGCTGCCTGGAGACCGTCGCCGCCTCGGCGGCCGTGCTCGAGCTGCTGCGGCCCGTGCTGGGCGCGGGGCTGACGCTCGCCGAGGCGCTCGAGCACACCCGGTCGGGCCACACGGGCGCGCGCCGCGTGCTGGCCGACGCCGGCCGCGCGGTCGGGAGCGCCGTGGCCGACCTGTGCAACGCGCTCAACCCCGACGCGATCGTCGTCGGCGGCGACCTCAGCCGGGCCGGCGACGCGCTCGTCGCGGGCATCCGCGACGCCGTCGACCGCCGCGCGCTGCCCGCCGCCGCGGGCGCCGTGACGGTGTCCGCCGGCGCCCTGGGCGAGCGCGCCGAGGTCCTCGGAGCGCTCACGCTCGTCGTCGGCGATGGCGGTTCCCTGAACGGTTACGGACGGAGACTTTCGGAAATGGTGTTGACAGCCGGGCCTCCAGCGGCATAGCCTTGCCGTAATCGCAAAAGCCGAGGGGGAGCGAGGTTTTCAATGTCCGGTCCGGGTCGGGTCCGCCGGAGGGCGGATGGATGGATCGCACGTGGCTGCCTGGGGGTCGCCACGGTCGCGCTGGCCGCCGTCGCGGCGTGGCCGCAGCAGGCCGCCGCCGACGTGCCGCCGTATCAGCTTCCGGTCGCCCTGCCGGCGGCCAAGACGTCGCCGGCGGTGGACGCGAACGCGCCGTACACGCCGCTGGTGCTGGACCTCATCCACCAGCTCGAGCCGTCCAGCCCGCCCACGCGCGACGAGCTCGCCAACGCGAGCCTGCTGCTGCACGACGGCGCGAACGGCTCCTGCCACAACGTCGGCCCCGTCAGCGCGCCGAGCGGGACGAACCCGTCGATCGCGCCGATCTGCTGGACCGACGCGCAGGGCGTGCTCAACACGTCGGGCCCGAACGCCCGCGGCTCGACGGCGCCGACGACGCTGATGGCGCTCGGCTCGACCTTCGACCGCGGCCTGGGCAACGCCTGGGGCCAGACCGAGGGCTCGGAGTCGCGCGCGTTCATGGTCACCGGCATGTTCGGCCCGCAGACCGATCTGGACCGGCTGCCCAACTGGGGCCGCAACCTGACGACCACGGGTGAGGACCCGTACCTCAGCCACGAGCTGGTCGCCTCGCAGATCAACGGCATGCAGGGCGCCGGCGCGATGTCGCAGATGAAGCACTTCGCGGTCTACAACGGCCAGAACCAGAACCTCAACACCGACATTCAGGACCAGCCGCTGCACGAGAACTACCTGCTGCCCTACGAGGGCGGCTTCGTGGACGGCAAGGCCGCGGCGACGATGTGCTCCTACCAGATCTGGCGCGACACCTCGACGCACCTGCCCACGAACATGTCCTCGCTCACGCAGGCGAGCCCGTTCGCCGCCGGCGCGCTGATCCCGCCGACCTGGAACCTGAACGAGTCGCACTTCTCCTGCGAGCAGCCGCTGATCCTCAACTACGTCCTGCGCGGCCTCTGGCACTCGCAGGCGTTCGTCGGCTCCGACTACCCGGCGACGCACTCGACCTCCGGGATCCTCCAGGGCGAGGACCAGGAGATGCCGACGCAGACCGGCTTCTTCAGCTCCGACCAGGGCAACCCGAACACCGATCCGACCGGCAGCACGTGCGGCGACGCGACCGGGCAGACGCGGGTCGACTGCGCGAGCCCCGGCGCGGTGCACTCCGGCGGCATCCCCGGCCCCGGCTGCCCGGCGAACGGCTGCAAGCTGGTCGACGCCGTGATGAACGGGTCGGTCCCGCTGGCCGTGTTCAACCAGTCGCTGGCCCGCATCCTCTACCAGGAGCAGCGCTTCGGGATCCTCGGCTGCGACCAGACGCCGGTCTCGTCGCTGTGCACGAACCCGGGCGGCGTCGGCTCCGACCGCACGGGCACGGCGCCGCTGCCGCTGGGCTCGGCCACCGGCGAGCCGGTGCTGGGCACCAAGTACGGCGACGCGGCGATCGTCGAGCGGATGTCGGAGGAGGGCGCGACCCTGCTCAAGAACGACGGCTCGGCGCTCCCGCTGGACGCGTCGTCGCTGGGCGACGGCGACGTCCTGGTCACCGGCTCCAACGCCAACCACACGATCGCCGACCCGACCAACGAGGCGTCGGTGGGCTTCGTCGACCGTGACGCGGTCAACCCGCTGGAGCAGCTCAAGCAGTTCAGCGGCAAGCCGGGCGCGTTCACCTTCGCCCCGGCCAACGACCCGACCGGCTACCCGGTCCCGTCCAGCGCGCTGTCGACCTCCAACACGTCCGTGACCGGCGGGCTGACCCGCACCGGGCCGGGCGCCGGCACCGACAGCTCGCTCGACTTCACGAGCGTCTCGGCCGCCGGGCAGCTCGCCCCCGGGAGCTACACCTGGACGGGGTACGTCTACGTGCCCAGCACCGACGACTACACGTTCGCGGTCCAGCAGAGCCCGGGCGTGGCCGACGATCACGTGACGGTGAGCTTCGACGGCGCCGCCCAGACGCTCACGCCGACGCAGCCGATCTACGGCTCGGTCGGCCGCCGCGGCGACACCTCGGTGCCGACGACGCCCACCAACGCGGGCTACACCGAGCCGCTGCTGCTCAACCGGTCCTTCAGCGCCGGCACGCTGCAGGGCGGCAGCTACCACGCCATCGCGATCACGTTCAACAACGACACGGCCGGGCCGGCGAGCCTGCGTTTCGCGTACTCGCGGGCGCAGGGCGACATCGACCAGGCGGCGGCGATGGCCGCCGGCAAGAAGGCGGCGATCGTGTTCGTCAACGACGGCCTCGGCACGTCGCAGAGCACGCCGAACCCGGACCTCCCGGGGACGACGATCTCGGCGCCGACCCAGCTGTCGGACGCGAGCACCAAGCTCATCCAGGCGGTCTCGGCGGCGAACCCGAACACGATCGTGGTGCTCGACACGGCGAACCCGGTGCTGATGCCGTGGTTCGGCAACGTCAAGTCGGTGCTGGAGATGTGGTTCGCCGGCCAGGAGGGCGGCACGGCCACCGCGCGCGTGCTGCTCGGCCTCGCCAACCCGGGCGGCCACTCGTCGATGACCTGGCCGAAGAACGCCACGGACACGCTCTGGGGCTACGACGAGCCGGCCGGCGCGCTGTATCCGGGCTCGGCCGGCGGGCGCCATCCCGAGCGGCTCAACGGCAACGGCGGCTGCTCGGGCACCGGCTGCCCGGCGGCCACCGGGACGGTGGAGAGCGAGGGCATCTTCGCCGGCTACCGCTACTTCGACAAGCTGGGCATCGCGCCGCAGATCCCGTTCGGCTACGGGCTGTCCTATACCCCGTTCCGGTTCGCGAACCTGAACCTGGTGCCCAAGCTCGACGGGACGGTCGACGTGAACTTCG
>JAICUS010000584.1 GCA_025935735.1 Solirubrobacteraceae bacterium
AGAACACGCCCTCGGCCGCGGCCAGGAAGCGGTAGGCGTCGAGGATCTGGGCGTCGGACACCGCGGCCACCCGGCCGCGCGAGGCGGTGAACGCCTCCATCGCCTCCTCCCAGCGCGCGGGGTTGCCGATGCGGATAGCGCTCGCCACCGTCTCCGGCTGCCCGACCGGCGCGCCGTGCACGAGCGGCGCCGCGCCCTCGGCCTGGAAGCCGAACAGCTGCGGCCGGGCGCCCATCTCCGTGAACCCCTTCCAGTAGGCGGTCACGTTGCCCGCGTTGCCCACCGGGATGCACAGCGCGTCGAGCTCGCCGAGCGCCTCCAGGACCTCGAACGCCGCGGTCTTCTGCCCCTCCAGCCGGAACGGGTTGACCGAGTTGACCAGCGCGATCGGGTGGCGCCGGGTGAGCTCGCGCACGAGCTTCAGCGCCTCGTCGAAGTTGCCCCGCAGCGCGATCACCCGGGCGCCGTGCATCAGCGCCTGGGCGAGCTTGCCGGTGGCGATCTTGCCCTCGGGGACGATCACCGCGCCGCGCAGCCCCGCCCGCGCCGCGTAGGCCGCCAGCGACGCCGCCGTGTTGCCGGTGGACGCGCAGATGACCGCCTCGGCGCCGTCGCGCACCGCGTCGGAGACCGCGCAGGTCATCCCCCGGTCCTTGAACGAGCCGGTCGGGTTCGCGCCCTCGAGCTTGAGCCAGACCTCCTTGGACACCCGCTCCGACAGCCGCTCGGCCAGCACCAGCGGCGTCGAGCCCTCCTCCAGCGACACGACCGGGTCCGCCGGGGCGAACGGCAGCCGCTCGCGGTAGCGCTCGATGACGCCCATTCAGGAGAACTCCTCGTCGAGCACCCGGATCGCCCGCGGCGCGGCCCGCACGAACGCCATCTGGCCGATCAGCCGCACGGCGGCGTAGAAGCGCGACTCCAGCAGCGGGTGCAGGACCATCACCAGCCGCGCCTGGTCGCCCAGGCCGCGCTGGATGACCGAGCGGATCGACGCCCCCTGCATCCCCAGCACCTCCGCCACCTGGGCGAGCACGCCGGGCCGGTCGTCGACCTCCATGGCCAGGTAGAACGCCGAGTGCACGTCGGCGACCACCGGCAGCTCCGCGGTCGTCTCGGGCGTGGACGCCGGCGGGATCATCGCCGAGACGACGTCGCCCAGCACGGCGCTCGCGGTCTGCGGCCCGCCGGCGCCCGGGCCGGACAGCGTGATCTCGGTGATCGCCTCCGACTCCACCGTGACCGCGTTGAACGCGCCATTGACCGAAGCCAGCGGATGGCCGGGATAGAGGAACGCCGGGTGCACGCGCACGGAGATGCCGCCGTCCACGCGCTCGGCGGTCCCGATCAGCTTCAGCCCCAGCCCGATCTCCCGCGCGTACTCGACGTCCTCGGCGGTGATGTGCTCGATCCCCTCGTAGGTCACCTGGTCGAGCGTCACCGGCGTGGAGAACGCGAGCCGGGCCAGAATCGCCATCTTGGCCGCGGCGTCGCGGCCGGTCACGTCGTCGGTCGGGTCGGCCTCGGCGTAGCCAAGGTCCTGCGCGCGGGCCAGCGCCTCGGCGTAGGACAGCCCGCCGCGGGCCATCTCGGTGAGGATGTAGTTCGTCGTGCCGTTGACGATCCCGTGCACGCGCTCGACGTGGGCGGCGGCGAGCGTCTCCTGCAGCACGCGGATCACCGGCACGACCCCGGCCACGGCGCCCTCGAAGCGCAGCTGGACCTGGTGCTCGCGCGCGCAGCGCCACAGCTCCTCGCCGTGCTGGGCCAGCAGCATCTTGTTGGCCGAGACGACGTGGCGGCCGGCCTGCATCGCGCGCAGCACGTAGTCGCGCGCCGGCTCGATGCCGCCGATCAGCTCGACGATCAGGTCCGAGCCCTCGAGGATCTCCTCGAAGCTTCCGCGGGAGCGGGTGAGCACGCCGCTGACCTCGGGGCGCAGGCCGGTGATCGCGGCGATCGCCTCGGCGCGCTCGCGGACGAGCGCCTCGAACGCCGAGCCGACCGTGCCGTGGCCCAGCAGGCCGACCCTAAACGTCTCGCCCATGCAGGTCCTCGAACGTCTCGCGGCGCACCACCACGCGCGCCCGCCCGCCGGAGCAGAACACCACCGGCGCGCGCGGGACGCCGTTGTAGTTGTTGGCCATCGCGTACACGTAGGCGCCGGTCACGGGCATCGCCAGGACGTCGCCCGGCCGCGGGTCGGCCAGCGCCGTCTCGCGGATCAGCACGTCGCCGGACTCGCAGTGCTTGCCCACCACCGTGCACGGCGTCCCCGCCGCGCCGACCCGGTCGGCCAGGTCGGCCTCGTAGCGGGCGTCGTAGAGCATCGGGCGCAGGTTGTCGCTCATGCCGCCGTCGACGGCCACGAAGCGCACCGGCCCGTCCTCCAGCGGCACGTCCTTGACCGACTCGACCGTGTAGAGCGTCACCCCGGCGCCGGCGGTGAGCGCGCGGCCCGGCTCGAGCGACAGCCGCCGGCCCGGCCCGAGCACCTCCTCGGCGGTGGTGAGCATCGCGGCCACGTACTCGGGGATCGTCGGCGCGGCCCGCTCAGGCGTGGAGGCCACGGCCAGCCCGCCGCCCAGGTCGTAGTGCTCGAACTCGCCCAGGCCGGCGATCGCCTCCACCGCGGCCCGCCACGGCGCGAGGTCGAACAGCTGCGAGCCGATGTGGATGTGGATGCCGCGCAGGTTCGCCCACGGCGCCGCCTGCAGGCGCTCGATCGCCTCCGGCGCGTCGGACAGCGGGAAGCCGAACTTCGAGCCGGCGTGGCCCGTGAGGATCGCCGCGTGCGTATCGGCCACCACGCCGGGCGTGACCCGGACGAGCACGTCGACCGGCGCGGCGATCCGGGAGAGCCGCTCGAGCTCGTCGAAGTTGTCGACCACGATCCGGGCGCCGGCCGCGGTGGCGGCGCGCAGCTCGGCCTCGGACTTCGCGTTGCCGTGGAAGAGGATGCGCGGCCCGTCGAAGCCCGCGTGCCGCGCCAGCGCGAGCTCCCCGCCCGAGGCGACGTCGACCGACAGGCCCTCCTCGCGGAACACGCGCAGCACCGCCGTGCACGGGAACGCCTTGGACGCGAACACCACCTCGTGCTCGCCCATCGCCGCTCGGAACTCCCGCGCGCGGGCCCGCAGGTCGTCCTCGGCGACGACGTACAGCGGCGTGCCGTGCTCGCGCGCGAGGCCGACCGCGTCGCAGCCGCCGATCGCCAGGCGGCCGCCGCGTACCTCCGACGCCTCGGGATAGAGCGAGCTGACCGCCGTCGCCATGTCGGCGGGTGACTCTAGTGCCCGCGGCGTGCCTACAGCGTCACGGGCGCGCCTCGAAGACGAGGTTGAACGGCGTCTCGGCCGCGCGGCGGAAGCGGGTGAAGCCGGCGGCCTCGACCACGTCGCGGATGCGCGCCTCCCCGGCCTGGGCGCCGAGCGCGAGCCCGACCTCCTGGGACAGCGAGGCCGGCGTGCACAGCAGCGTGGAGAAGCCGTAGTAGGCGCGGCCGACCGGGTTGAGGTTGTCCTCGACACGGTCGCCGGCCGCCGGCTCGACGATCATCCACGTGCCGTCCTTCGCCAGCGTGTCGCGGACGTGACGGGCGGCCCCGGCGGGATCGCCCATGTCGTGCAGGCAGTCGAACATCGTCACGAGGTCGTACCCC
>JAICUS010000483.1 GCA_025935735.1 Solirubrobacteraceae bacterium
CTGTTGGTGTGGATGTTCGCCGGCGTCCCGGCGGGGGCCGGCGGGTTGCCGTCGAGCGCGGCGGTCGTGTCCGCGACCACGTCGAAGCTCGCCTGGTTCTGCCCGTCGACCTTCGAGCACGTCGCGGTGAAGGTGACGTGCCCGACCCTGCCCAGTGTGACCGTCTGGCCGGCGCGCAGGAACCGCACGCCGCCGGAGCTCGCGACCTTCGGGGCGGGGTGGTGGTGGCCACACGGTGCCCGGCCGTCATAGGCGGCGGCGACGCTTCCGCCGCCGAGCGCGACGAACAGCGCGGCGCCGGCGACGGCCATCGAGGGCGTGAGTGCACGCGTCCCCCTCCCCAGGTCATCTGACGCGGCGCGAGCGCGTCAGATGACGTGTTCAGGCGGCGCGGCCGAGCACCTGCCGCAGCCGCACCCGCTCGCCGGTGCGCATGATCGCCCGCTGGTAGATCAGCCCGCCCAGCCAGGTCATCGCGATCGTCGCCGCCACCGTGATCGCCGCGGACACGACGATGTCCAGCGCCGACGCCGCGCCGACGGCGTAGACCGTCGGCATCGCCACCGGCGCGGTGGGCGGGAAGTACGCGAGCACGCGGTAGAAGGCGCTGACGTGGCCGAACAGGACGCTGAAGGAGATGCCGTAGGCGGCGATCAGCGGGATGGCCAGCGGGGTCGAGACGTTGGCGGCGTCCGAGGAGCGGCTGAGCAGCGAGCCGGCGGCGGCGAACGCCGTGCAGTAGAAGGCGTAGCCGAGGACGAACCACAGCGCGCCGACGGCCACCACGCCGCCCGCCGCGCCGTGGACGAGGTCCGAGCCGACGGCCAGCCCGAGCAGCAGGAACACCGCGAGCGCCGCGCCGACCTGGGCCATCGCCACCAGCCCGATCCCGATCATCTTGCCGGTGAGCAGCTGGGTCGGGCGCAGCGTGGCCAGCAGCACCTCGACCACGCGGCTCTGCTTCTCGTCACCCACGCCCTGGGTGATGCGCTGGCCGTAGACGAAGATCAGCAGGTAGATCAGGACGATCACGGCCATGCCGGTCAGCCGCGGCGTGAGGCTGGGCGGCGGCGGCTCCAGCGCGCGGATGGGCAGCGCGGAGGGCTGCACCGGCAGCTTGCCGCCGGTGGCCGCCAGCTGGGCCAGCACGCGCGCGCCGGTCTCGCTGTCCGAGCTCACGCCCTCGGCCGCGCGCTGCTTGACCAGCACCTCGCGCCCGTCGACCAGCACCGCCTCCAGCGATCCGTCGCGCAGGCCGGTCCGGCCGGCGGCCACGCTGGGGAGCGGCACCGCCTGCACGTCTCTGTCCAGCACCCGGCCGGCCAGCTTGACCGTGCGCCGGAGCGCCGCCGTGTCGCCGCCGACCACGCCGACGCGCTTGGCGCCGCCGCCGGAGACCAGCGCCGGGATGACCACCGCGGCCGCCACGGCCACCAGCAGGATCGCCGTGAACACCCGCGCCGACTTCGCGCGGGTGCGGGCCCGCAGCTCGCGCTGGGCCACCAGCCAGGTCATCCGCCACCAGCCGCGGCTCACGCGGCGGCCCGCTCGATCTCGCCCACGTCCTGCCCGACCGCCGCCCGGAAGACCTCCGACAGGCGCCTGCGCTCGAACGCGAAGTGCTCCACCGGGCCGGCTGCCCGCGCGGCGTCGAGCACGGCCTGGGGATCGGCGTCCTCGGCCAGCTCGAGCGCGACGGCGCCGTCGGGCCGGACCGCCTTCGCCCGCACGCGGCCGTCGAGCGTGGCCGCCCAGCGGGCCTCGGGGTCGCCGGCCACCCGCACCGCCAGCCGCCGGCCGGTCCCGCGCCCGAGCTCGTCCACGCGCCCCTCGGCCACCAGGCGCCCGCGGTGGACGATCGCCACCGCCTCGCACAGGTGCTCCACCAGGTCGAGCTGGTGGCTGGAGAACAGCACGGTCACGCCGGCGGCGGCGCGCTCGCGCAGCACGTCGCTCATCGCGTCCACGCCCACGGGGTCCAGGCCGGAGAACGGCTCGTCGAGCACGAGCAGCTCGGGGTCGTGCACCAGCGCCGCGGCCAGCTGCACCCGCTGCTGGTTGCCCAGCGAGAGCGCCTCCACCTTGGCGTCTCCGTACTCGGCGATGCCGAGCCGCTCCGCCCAGCGGCGCGCCGCCTCCGCGGCCGGGCGCGCGCCCAGCCCGTGCAGGCGGCCGAGGTACGCGAGCTGCTCGTACACGCCCATGTCGGGGTAGAGCCCGCGTTCCTCGGGCATGTAGCCGAACCCGCTGCGCTGGTCCGGCCCGATCGGGCCGCCACGCCAGCGGATCTCGCCCGAGTCCAGCGCGGTGACGCCGAACACCGCGCGCATCGCGGTCGTCTTCCCCGCGCCGTTGGGGCCGAGGAACCCGAAGACCTGGCCGGCCGGGACGGTGAACGTCAGCCCGTCGAGCGCGATCGCGTCGCCGAACCGGCGCCGCACGTCGATCAGCTCGAGCACGCCTGTCGCCCCCGCCGGCTCACCACTTCCAACCTAGCGGGCAATTAACGAGAAACGGCCGCGGGTGTGTCCCGCGGCCGTCCCGGCGAATCCTTCCGCGCCTCCTCCTTGAGCTTCGAGCGAGTCCGTTCCGCTCTCCAAAGCGTGGCCTCAGCTTGCCAACGCACCGGAGAGCAGCCAATCGGACATACGTCGAGCTAGGCGGCGGCCTCGGAGCGAGCCAGCGGCTCGCGCTCGTACTGGGTGGCCGGAACCCGCTTGTAGGGCTGTTCCGGCTCCTGGTGCTCCTCGTGGTAGGCCGAGTCGGCGTTGACCGCCCACAGGTCATGGTTCGTACCGGCGGTGATGTTCTCCACCGCCCGCATGGCCGTCAGCATCGAGTGGTCGGAGTTGTTGTAGCGGTGCAGGCCGTTGCGGCCGACCTGCTGGAGGTTGCCGATCCCCTCGAGCCACTTGCGGATGGTGGCCACGCGCTCGCCGTAGTCGGCGTCGTACATCGGGTAGGCCTTCGGGACCCGGGTGACGAACCCGCGCTCGACCTTGTCGGCGCGCGCCAGCCCGAGCCGCTCGATCTCGCCCTTGGCCAGCTCGACGAGGTCCTCGTCGGCCATCTCCCACAGGTCGTCGCCCTTGAAGCAGAAGTACTCCATGCCGATCGAGGCCTTCGACTGGTCGGGGACCATCCACGGGCTCCAGGAGCGGAAGTTCTGGATGCGGCCGACCCGCACGCCCGGCTCGTGGATGTAGATCCAGTTGTCCGGGAACAGGTCCTCGCCGTCGATCACGAGCGCGATCGTCAGGAAGTCGCGGTAGCGCAGGCCCTGCGCGGCGGCCTGGACGGTGCCGTCGGCGGCCACGCCGGACAGCCCGACCGTATGGCGCAGCGGCAGCGAGGAGATGACCTCGCCCGGCTCGATGCGCTCGCCGGCGGCCTCGATCGCCTCGACGCGGCCGTTGCGGATCTCCAGCGCGGTGACGGGCGCGTTCATCCGTACCTCGCCGCCGTGGGCGATGATCTCGTCGGCCATCGTCTCCCACATCTGCCCCGGGCCGAAGCGCGGGTAGTGGAACTCCGAGATCAGCGACTTGATCTTGTTGCCCTCGTTGCCGAAGAACGCGGCCTTGGCGGCGGAGAAGAACGACAGGCCCTTGATGCGCTGGGCGGCCCACTCGGCGCGCACCTCGTTGGCCGGCACGCCCCACACCTTCTCGGTGTAGGACTTGAAGAAGTGCGAGTAGAGCCGCTTGCCGAAGCGGTTGGACACCCACTGCTCGAGGTTGTCCTCGCGGCCCTTGGGCTTGACCGCGGCCCACAGGTAGGAGGCCAGGCAGCGGGCGAGCTCGACCGGGCCGAGCTTCTTGATCACGTCGGTGCCGTTGAGCGGGTAGTCGAGGAAGCGGCCGCGCCAGTAGATGCGCGACTGGCGGGGGCGGCGGAGGAACTCCTCCTTCATCACTTCGTGCCAGAGGTCGTCGACCTCCTTGGACTTCGTGAAGAAGCGGTGCCCGCCCAGGTCGAAGCGGTAGCCGTCGCGAACCTCGGTCTTCGCGATGCCACCCACCTGGTCCTCGGCCTCGAACACGATGACGGGACGCCCCTGCTTTGCCAGCAGGTATCCGGCGGTGAGACCGGCGGGGCCGCCGCCGAGGACAGCGACCGGCTTCTCGGACCGGGACCGGCGACGGGCGTCGGCCGGCGTGTAGTCAACCGTGGACATGGCCATCACCTTGCCCAACGCCTGGGGCGTTCACCCCCTCTTGCCAATCCCCGCTAACAGGGCTTAACTGCTGGCCGGGGCTCTAACCTGAACCCCGTGCAGGCCGCCTCGGCGCTGGAGATCCTCCTGGTCGACGACGACCGGCCGCTGCGCGAGATGCTGACCCGGTCCTTCGAGCGCGAAGGCCACAAGGTGACCGCCGTCCCGGACGGCGAGACGGCGCTCGACGCGGCCGCCGGCCGCTCGTACGACGTCGTGCTGCTCGACGTCGCGCTCGGCGCGGGGCCGACCGGCTACGACGTGGCCCGGATGCTGCGCTCGCGGCGCGACGTGGTGCCGATCATCATGCTCACCGCGCTGGACTCCGAGGCCGACGCCGTGCAGGGCCTGGAGGCCGGGGCCGACGACTACGTGACCAAGCCGTTCGGGCTGGCCGAGCTGCGCAGCCGCATCCGCGCCGTGCTGCGCCGCGCGCAGGGCCGCGTGGTCGAGGGCAACCTGCGCGTCGGGCCGGTCGAGCTCGACCGCGACCTGCGCCGCGTGGCCGTGGAGGGCAA
>JAICUS010000389.1 GCA_025935735.1 Solirubrobacteraceae bacterium
AGGTCCGCACCGACCGCCACAACGATCCCGAGCTGTTCTGGGCGCTGCGCGGCGGCGGCGGCAACTTCGGCGTGGTCACCGCGATCGAGTTCCGCCTCTACCCGGTCCGCGAGGCCTACGCCGGGATGCTGATCTGGGACTGGACGCACGCCGAGCGCGTGATCGCCGGCTGGACCGCGTGGACCCGCGGCGCGCCGGACAACGTCACCACGTCGCTGCGGATCATGCAGCTGCCGCCGCTCGAGCACATCCCGGAGCCGATCCGCGGCCGGGCGATCGTGATGATCGACGGCGCCGTCACCGGCGACGACGGCCCCGAGGTGATCGCCGCCCTGCGCGCGCTGGAGCCCGAGATCGACACCTTCGGGACCATGCCCGCGCCGGCGCTCGTGCGCCTGCACCAGGACCCGGAGGAGCCCGTCCCGGGCTTCGTCAGCGACACCGGCCTGCTGGAGACGCTGCCGGCCGCCGGCATCGAGGCGCTCGTCAAGCACGCCGGCCCCGGCTCGGGCTCGCCGCTGATGCTCGTCGAGCTGCGTCAGCTGGGCGGCGCCCTGGGCCGCGTCACGGCCGGCCACGGCGCCGTGGCCAAGATCGACGCCGAGTTCGTCCTGTTCATGGGCGCGATGTCGCTGAACCCGGAGATGGGCGCCGCCGCGCTCGAGCACGCCGAGCGCGTCAAGGGCGCCCTGTCCCCGTGGCTGGGCGCCGGCCACTACCTGAACTTCGCCGAGTACGCCGTCGACGCGTCGGCCACCCACGGCGCGTTCACCTACCGCCGCCTGCGGGTGGTCAAGGGCCGCGTCGACCCGGAGAACGTCATCCGGGCCAACCACGCGATCGCGCCGATCGTCGAATAGCCTGGGGAGCGTGGCGCGCACCTATCCCGAGATCGACGAGCGGCTGGCGGGCTGGATCGCCCGCCAGCCGCTCTTCTTCGTGGGCACCGCCCCGTCCGGCGACGACGGCCACGTCAACGTCTCGCCCAAGGGGCCGATCGGCTCGCTGCGCGTGCTCGATCCCCGCAGCGTGGCCTACCTGGACATCGTGGGCAGCGGCGCCGAGACGATCGCGCACGTCCGCCAGAACGGTCGCATCGTGATCATGCTCTGCGCGTTCGCCGGCCCGCCGCGGATCGTCCGGCTGCACGGCCGCGGCGAGGTCCTGCACCCGGGCGACCCGGGCTTCGCCGAGCTGCTGGGCCACGGCTTCCACGAGCCCGAGGCGCCCGAGGCGCGCCGGGCGCTCGTCCGCGTCGACGTCACCCGGGTGAGCGACTCCTGCGGCTACGGCGTCCCCTTGATGACCTACGACGGCGAGCGCCCGCACCAGGACCTCTCGACCGCCAAGCGCCTGCGGACGCACGGCCCGGAGGCCATGCGCGACTACCAGCGCAAGCACAACCTGCACAGCCTCGACGGGCTCCCGGCCGTGGAGCTGGGCGCGTGATCGACGGCGTCCACGTCCTGCTGTTCAGCCCGCAGGCCGAGGCCGTGCGCGCGTACCTGGCCGACGTGCTGGGCCTCGACTCCGTCGACGCCGGCGGCGGCTGGCCGATCTTCGGGCTGCCGGGCGGGGGAGAGGCGGCCGTCCACCCGGAGGACGCCGCCCGGGTCGAGCTGCACCTGCTGTGCGACGACATCGCCGCCACGGTCGCCGAGCTCGAGGCGCGCGGCGCGGAGCTCGCCCGGCCGGTCGAGGACGCGCGGTGGGGGCGGCACACGGCGTTGCGGCTGCCCGACGGGTCCGAGCTCGGGCTCTACCAGCCGCTGCATCCGCGTCCCTGAGGCGCGGGCGCCTCGTGGCGCCGGCGAACGGCTGGCTGGGTAGGGGGTGAGAGCCCTGGCCGCCGCTCTCGGATGGTCGTTTTCGTCCCCCCGTGACGTCTGGGCGCCCGTGGTCAGACGTGATCGGTTCCCGCGGGCCGCCGGAGATTCGCGCACACCCGACCCTTGCGGCCGACCCCAGGGTTGACCGCTTCCTACCCAGCAGCCGTAACCGTTGGAGCAACGAGGGCGCCGGCCCCCGCCGCGCCCCGCCATGAGCCGACGCTAGCCTGCCCGCGGTGGCGCCAGAAGTCGCGGCCGCTCGCCCGGCCACCATCCGCCTGCTGCTCGTCGAGGACGACGACGGCGACGCGCTGCTCGTGGAGGAGCTGCTGGCCGGCACCGACGCGCCGGTGCACGTGCTCCGGGCGGAGACGCTGAGCCAGGCGCGCGGGGAGGACCTGGCGCGCGTCGACTGCGTCCTGCTGGACCTCGACCTGCCGGACGCCCAGGGCCTGTCCGCGCTGCACCGCCTCAAGGGCGACCGCTCGGAGCTCGCCGTGCTGGTGCTCACCGGGCTCGACGACGAGCAGCGCGGCATCGAGGCCGTGGCCGCCGGCGCGCAGGACTACCTGGTCAAGGGCCAGATCGACGGCCAGGGGCTCGCCCGGGCGGTCCGCTACGCGGTCGAGCGCCGGCGGGCCGACGAGGCGCGCCAGCAGCTCGAGCTGGCCCGCCTGCACGCCGAGGAGAACGTCCGGCTGGAGCGCGGGCTGCTGCCCGCGCCGCTGGTCAGCGACCCGGAGCTGACCCTCTCCGCGCACTACCGGCCGGGCCGCCGGCGGGCGCTGCTGGGCGGCGACTTCTACGACGCCGTGCAGGCCCCGGACGGCGCCGTGCACGCGGTGATCGGCGACGTCTCCGGCCACGGCCCGGACGCCGCCGCGCTCGGCGTCTGCCTGCGCATCGCCTGGCGCACGATGGTGCTCGGCGGCCGCGCGCCGGACGCGCTGCTGCCCACGCTGCAGCTCGTGCACGGCCACGAGCGCCACTTCACCTGGATGTTCACCACGCTGTGCATGGTCACCATCGCCCCCGACCGGCGCAGCGTCTCGGTCCGCCGCGCCGGGCACCCGGCGCCGCTGCTGCTGGCCGGCGGCGAGATCGCCAAGCTCGAGAGCGGCCCGGTCGACCCGCCCGTGGGCGTGGTGGACGACGGGCGCTGGCAAGCCCACACGCACCCGCTGCCCGAGCGCTGGGGGCTGCTGCTCTACACCGACGGGCTGATCGAGGGGCGCATCGGGCCCGGGCCGGCGCGGCTGGGGGAGCACGGCCTGGTGGAGATGGTGCGCGCGGAGCTCGCCCGCGGCGAGGACGGCCTCGTGGCGGCGCTGGTGGAGCGCGCGGAGGAGCTCAACGGCGGGCCGCTGCTCGACGACGTGGCGGCCGTGCTGGTCCAGTGGCGCGTGGGATGACGCGCAGCCCGCGCGCGAGCCACTGGTTCGCGCTCGCGGTGGGGCTGCTCGTGCTGGTCGGCGTGGTCGGCACGGTGGCGAGCGTGGTCGCGCTGACCGGCCTGAGCGACGCGCGCCGGGACCTGGCCGACCGGCTGGACCCGATGGCCATCACCGCGCAGTCGCTGGTCACCGCGATGCTCGACCAGGAGACCGGCGTCCGCGGCTACGCGCTGTCGGGCGACCGCGGCTTCCTCGCGCCCTACCGCGCGGGACGGCCCGCCACCCGGGCCGCGCTCGCCCGGCTCGACGCGCTCACCCGCAAGGGCGCCGAGCAGACCCTGCGGCGCGACGTGCAGAGCGTCGCCGAGGCCGCCCGGGCCTGGCAGACCCAGTTCGCCGAGCCCACCGTCGCCCGGGTGCGCGCCGACCCCGCCGGCGCCCGCGCCGCGGCGGACGTCCAGGGCGGCAAGGCGCGCTTCGACCGCTTCCGGCAGACGGTGGCCACGCTGGAGGCGCACCTGCAGCCGCTGCGCGCCGACGCCCGCCGGCGGCTCGACAATGACGCGCACACCACGTTGCTGTGGGTGCTCGGCACGGGGATCGTCGTGCTGCTCAGCGTGGCGGCCGCCGCGCTCGTGCTGCGCCGCGTCATCGTGCTCCCGCTCGGCCGCCTGGCCGACGACGTGCGCCAGGTGGCCGAAGGCGACTTCGAGCACCGCATCCACGGAACCGGCGCCCGCGAGGTGCTCGCGCTCGGCGAGGACGTGGGCGCGATGCGCCGCCGGATCGTGGCCGAGCTGGCCGCGCTGCAGGCCGCCCGGGAGGACCTCGAGCGCTCCAACGCCGAGCTCGAGCAGTTCGCCTACGTCGCCTCGCACGACCTGCAGGAGCCGCTGCGCAAGGTGGCGAGCTTCTGCCAGCTGCTCCAGCAGCGCTACGGCGGGCAGCTCGACGAGCGCGCCGACCAGTACATCGGCTTCGCCGTCGACGGCGCGCGGCGCATGCAGGACCTGATCAACGACCTGCTGGCGTTCTCGCGCGTCGGCCGCACGGAGCGCCCGCACACCGCGGTGGACTGCAACGCGCTCGTGGCCGGCGCGCGCGCGGACATCGCCCAGGCGCTCGAGGACAGCGGCGCCCGCGTCGAGGCGGGAGAGCTGCCCACCGTCCAGGGCGACCCGTCGCTGCTGCGGCTCGTGTTCCAGAACCTGATCGGCAACGCGGTCAAGTTCCGCGGGCCCGAGCCGCCGCGCGTGGACATCGGCGCCGAGCGCCACGACGGCGCCTGGCGCTTCAGCGTCGCCGACAACGGCATCGGGATCGACCCGGAGTACGCCGAGCGCATCTTCGTGATCTTCCAGCGGCTGCACCCGCGGGCGAGCTTCGAGGGCACCGGCATCGGCCTGGCGATGTGCCGCAAGATCGTCGAGTACCACGGCGGGCGCATGTGGCTGGACACTGGCCACGGCGGCCCGGGGGCCCGCTTCTGCTTCACTCTGCCCGCCGATGACGCAGCCGAGTGAGAGCCAGCCGATCGTGGTCCTGCTCGTCGAGGACGACCCGGGCGACGTCGTGCTCATCCAGGAGGCGTTCGAGCACAACAAGGTGCGCAACCGGCTGCACGTGGTCGGCGACGGCGTGGAGGCGATGGAGTTCCTGCGCAACGGCGGCGGCGAGCGGCCGGACCTGATCCTGCTGGACCTCAACCTGCCCCGCAAGGACGGCCGCGAGGTGCTGGCCGAGGTCAAGGGCGACCCGGAGCTGCGGTCGATCCCGGTCGTGGTCCTGACGACCTCCAAGGCCGAGGAGGACATCCTGCGCAGCTACGACCTGCACGCGAACGCCTACGTGACCAAGCCGGTCGACTTCAACCGGTTCATCGAGGTCGTCCGGCAGATCGACGAGTTCTTCGTCACCGTGGTGAAGCTGCCGAGCCGCCCGCCCGCGGCTTAAAAACGCAACTCGTCGGAAAGCGCCAAAGCCACTGGCGCACTTTCTCCGGGACTGGTAGCGTCGCGCCTGCCAGGTCGATTTCGGAGGAGGATCGATGTCCCGACGTCTGCTCGGCGCCGCGATTGCGGCCGCCGCGCTGGGTTTCTGCGCCACGGAGGCGCGCGCTGCCACACCGGCCCCGGGTGCGCCGGGGACGATGTCCCACTTCGACCTGGCGCGCAAGGACTGCGTCGGGACCGCTCGCAACACGCGCTCGAAGGTCTGGTTCACGGTGGCCGACGGCGTCCTGAGCGACGTCTACTACCCCACCAACGACAACACGAACAACGAGACGCTGCAGTACGTCGTCACCGACGGCTCGACGTTCACCGACCTGCAGTCGCGCGACATGACCTACACGGTCTCGGCGCCCGACGACCGCTCGCTGAGCTGCCGCGTGATCGCCACGGAGGCCAAGGGCGGCCGCTACGAGATCGTCACCGACTACCTCACCGACCCGGACCGCAACACGGTGCTCGTGCACTCGCGATTCGTGCCGCTGAAGGGCCGCCTGAGCGACTACAAGGTCTACGTCCGCTTCGACCCGACGCTCAACGGCAACGGCGGCGGCGGCACGGGCAACGGGGGCGCGGACTCCGGCACCGTGGCCGACGAGGCCGGCCACCAGGTGCTCGTCGGCTCGGACACCGTGACGGCGACCAACGCGCCCAATCGCGACTACGCCCAGCCGGTCTTCAGCGCGCTGGACTCCGACGACGGC
>JAICUS010000476.1 GCA_025935735.1 Solirubrobacteraceae bacterium
AGGACGACGCCGGCGGCGGCCCGGACGCCGCGGCGTGACCTGGACGCCGTAGCCGGATAGGCTCGCTCCAGTGGGGCCCGACCCGGCCATCGCGGCCGCCGTCGGCGGCGGCGACCTCCTCGCGGAGGAGCTGCGCGCCGTGCTCGACGGCGTCGCCGACGCGGTCACCGTGCAGACCCCGGACCAGCGGCTGGTCTACGCCAACGAGGCGGCCGCGCGCCTGTACGGGCTGCCGCGCGGCGGCGCGCTGGCCGGCTTCTCCACCGAGCGCTACCTGCGCGCCTTCGAGGTCAGCGCCGAGGACGGCCGCCCGCTCGACCCGGAGCGCTTCCCGGGCCGGGTCGCGCTGACCGGGGGCGAGCCCGAGCCGGTCATCGTCCGCGCGCGCGAGCGGGAGACCGGCAAGCTCCGCTGGTCGCGCGTGAAGGCCACGTCCGTGCGGGACCCGGGCGGCGCGGTGCGGCTGGCCATCAACCTGGTGGAGGACATCACCGAGCTCAAGCGCTCCGAGGAGGCCCAGCGCTTCCTGGCGGGCGCGAGCCGGGCGCTCGCGGGCTCGCTCGACTACGAGCGCACCGTGGCCGCCGTGACGGAGCTCGCCGTGCCCGCGCTGGCCGACCGCTGCGCGCTGCGGCTGGACGGCGAGCGCACCTCGTCGCTGCTCGAGCCGCGGCGCATCGTCGTCCCGGTGCCCGGCCGGGTGCCGGGCTCGCTGGAGCTGCGCGCCGGCGGCCCGCGCTACGACGAGCAGGACCTGCGGACGGCCGAGGACTTCGGCGTGCGCGCTGGCGCGGCGCTCGACAGCGCGCGGCTCTACGGCGCGGCCTCGGAGATCGCGCGCGTGCTGCAGACCTCGCTGCTGCCGCCGCACCTCCCCGAAATCCCGGGCGCCACGCTGGCCGCCGCGTATCAGCCGGCGTGGGACGGCCTGCAGGTGGGCGGCGACTTCTACGACGTCTTCACCACCGCCGAGGGGCAGTGGTACCTGGTGATCGGCGACGTCTGCGGCAAGGGCGCCGAGGCCGCCGCGGTGACCGCGCTGGCCCGCTACACGCTGCGCACCGCCGCCGCGCGCCGGCGCTCGCCCGCGGCGATCCTGCGCTGGGTGGGCGACGCGATGCTCCACCAGGACGCCGCCCGCGGGCGCTTCTGCACCATCGCCTGCGCCCACGTCGACCTGCTGCGCGCGCCGGTCCGGGTGACCGTGGCCTGCGGCGGCCATCCGCTGCCGGTGCTGCGCCACGCGGACGGCGGGGTCGCGGAGCTGGGCGCGCCCGGCACGCTGCTCGGCCTGGCGCCCGATCCCGCCCTGCAGGACCGCACGGCGGAGCTGCACCCGGGCGACACGCTGGTCCTCTACACCGACGGGCTCACCGAGGCCGGGGCGCCGCGGGCGCTGTGGGGCCCCGAGGAGCTCGCGCGCGCGGTGGCCGCGGCGCCGCCCGAGCCGGCGGCGCTGGTCGAGGCGCTCGTGGCGGCCGCCGTGCCCGCGGACGCGACGCCCCGCGACGACCTGGCGGTCCTGGCGCTGCGGATGGACTAGGACTCGTCGTCGGCCGGGTTTCCGGTGGCCTTGCCGTCGTCGTTGTCGGTGTGCGGGCCGCCGCCGCCCTCGCCCGCGTCGCCGCCCTTGCGCCGCGGCGTCCCCTCGGCGGGCGTATCATCGACCTCGGGCGGCTGCTCCTCCGGATATCCGATATCTGATTCGGTGCTCTGCATGCCGCTCTCCTACCCACTCGGGTGTTCCCCCAGCCGCCGTCGCGGCCTACGCTCGCCCTGCGGCGAGAGCCATGCAGTTCAGCTTCCAGTTCCCACCCGCCGAAGACGCGCCCGCACAGGCACGCGCCGCGCTGGAGGTCTTCGACCAGATCCTCGCCCCCGAGGTGCTGGAGGACCTGCAGCTGGTGGTGTCCGAGCTCATCACCAACAGCGTGAAGTTCGGCCCGCAGCGGCCGATCACGCTGGCGCTGCAGATCGGCACCGACGGCCTGGTGCGCGGCGAGGTGATCGACCAGGGCGACGGCGAGCTGGCGATGATCGAGATGAACCCGGAGCCGACGCTGGCCGGCGGCTGGGGGCTGCATCTCGTCGACCGCGTGTCCCAGCGCTGGGGCGTGCGCGACGGCTCCACTCACGTGTGGTTCGAGGTCGGACCGCAGCGGCGGCCGCGCGGCGCTTGACGGGCACAGGGATATCTGCATAGATATCTCGTATGACCGAGCAGCAGCGCAACGCCCTCTTCGTCCGCCTCACGCCCGAGCAGGCCCGGCGGCTCGACCGGGCCGTCGCCGCCGTGCCGGCGCGCAAGAAGGACCTGATCGGCGGGCTGCTCGAGCGCTTCGTCAACCCGGACACCCCGTCAGGCGTGCGGGCGCTGCGCGAGCTGGCCGGGCTGGACGACGCCGCCCGCCGGAAGGTGACGGTCGACCTGGGGGCCGACGGCCCGGTGGTCGGCCACGCGAGCTTCCGGCCGGCGCCGGAGCCCGAGGTGCTCGACGCCGCCGGCGCCGCCGAGCTGCTGCTCGTCGACGAGGCGGCGGTGGTGGATCTGGCCGAGCGGGGCGAGCTCCCCGCCCGGCGGATCGGCGACAGCTGGCGCTTCTCGCGCCGCGCGCTGCTGGACTGGCTGGCGCCCTGATCAGGTCTTGCGCTCGAGGTCCGCGACCTCGTCGGCCTTGCGGTCGGCCTTCTCCTGCGCGTTGGCGAGCTCGTCCTTCGCCTCGCCCTTGCGCTCCTCCTGGCGGCCCTCGCGACGGAGCTTCGCGTTGTCGGCGAGGTCGCCGGCCGCCTTCTTGATCCGGCCCGTTGCCTTGTCTGTGATGCTCATGAATACGGGGCTACCCGAGCCCCGCAGCGTTCAACCGGAGTGCTCGGCGACGGTGCGCAGCCGGTCCAGCGCCCGCCGGATGAGCCGCGACACGTGCATCTGCGAGACCCCGACGCGCTCGGCGATCTCCGCCTGCGTCATGTCCTCGACGAAGCGCAGGTGCAGCACGATGCGGTCGCGCGCGGGCAGCGCCTGCAGCGTCGGCGCGATCGTGGCGCCGTACTCCACGAGCTCGAAGCGGTCGTCCTCGAAGCCGATCGACTCGGCGTAGGTCTCGCCGTCGCCCTCGTCGCCGAAGCGGTAGGACTCCAGCGACACGGCGTCATAGGCCGAGGCCGCCTCCATCGCCTCCAGCACCTGCTCGGTCGTGAGCGCGAGCGCGTCGCCCACCTCGGCGGCCGACGGCGAGCGCCCGAGCTTGCGCGACAGGTCCTTGACGGCGTTGTCGACCTGCATGACGCGCTCCTGCATCCCGCGGGGGACGTGCACGGCCCAGCCGTTGTCGCGGAAGTAGCGCTTGAGCTCGCCGAGCATGGTCGGGACGGCGTAGCTGGAGAACGCGGTCTCGCGCGCGGGGTCGAAGCGGTCGATCGCCTTGATCAACCCGAGCGTGGCCACCTGCACGAGGTCGTCGAGCGGCTCGTCGGAGCGCCGGTAGCGGCGGGCCATCCGCCGGGCCAAGGGGAGCAGGCGCTGCACGAGCTGCTCGCGCGCCGCCCGGTCACCGTGGCGGTGATAGCGGATGAGCAGCCGGCGATCCTCCTCCGACCTGGTCGGGCCGTCCTCGGCGCGTGCCGCAGAGACGGATGGCATCCTGGCTCGAATCTCCTCTCCGTGCGCCCGTACCGAGGTTCCCGGTCCCGGGGGGCCGACACGTGGGGTGGCTTCGAGGGTATCCATAGCAGCGTCCGTTCGTCTGTGAGCCGGACGCCTCCCGAGCCGTCCTCGGATGCTCGAATATCCGCTGGACTGGACGCCTAAACCCGCAGCGGCGTGTCGTCCAGAGAGTGCCGCAGATCCTCGACAGAGGCGCAAACCCGCGATGCACCGGCTTCTGTGAGCTCGTGTTCGCTGAAGCCGCCGGTCAGCACACCGACAGACCGGACACCGGCGCGTTTGGCCGCTCGGCAATCCCACACCGAGTCGCCGATCATCACCGCGTCCTTGCGTTTGGCACCGACCTTGTCCAGCGCGGCGAGCAGCAGGTCGGGCTCCGGTTTGGTGGCCTCGACGTCGCTGGAGTCCGTCCAGTCGTCGGCCAGCGTGCGCGCGTCGAGCAGCGTCAGGTAGTGCTCGAGCTCCTCCGTCTTGGCCGAGGAGGCGAGCACGACCGTGTGCCCGCTGCCCTTGAGGTCCTCGATCAGCTTGCGCGCGCCCTCGAGCGGCTCGACCTCGTGGATGAGCTCCGTGTAGAGGACCTTCTCGGCCGCGCGCACGTCGTCGCCCTGCTCGCGGTCGAACCCCTCGCCGGCCAGGGCGGCGACGAGCTGGTCGCCGCCCATGCCGATGTGCCGGTGGATGCGCCAGAGCGGCAGCACGAAGCCGTGCTGGCGGAAGGCCCTGAACCAGGCGATGGCGTGGTGGTAGTTGGTGTCGACCAGCGTGCCGTCGATGTCCAGGACCGCGGTGCCCATCGCTATGCCGTGACGCTGCGGCGCTGCTCGGCGTGCTCGCCCTCGGCGAGCTCCTCCACGAGCTTGGCGCAGAACGCCGGCAGGTCGTCCGGGTTGCGCGAGCTGACGAGGCCCTCGTCGACCACGACCTCCTCGTCGACCCACTTCGCGCCCGCGTTGCGCAGGTCGGTCCGCAGCGACGGCCAGGAGGTCAGCGTGCGGCCCTTGACCACGTCGGCCTCCACGAGCGTCCACGGGCCGTGGCAGATGACGCCGACCGGCTTGGCCTGCTCGAAGAAGGCGCGCACGAAGCGCACGGCGTCCTCGTCCGTCCGCAGGAAGTCGGGGTTGGCGACGCCGCC
>JAICUS010000392.1 GCA_025935735.1 Solirubrobacteraceae bacterium
CGCATCGGCAACGGCGCCTACAACCAGCGCCAGCACGACGTGTGGGGCACGATGCTGGACTCGATCTTCCTGCACGCCAAGTCCCGCGACCACCTGCCCGAGCGCCGCTGGCCGCTGATCGAGCGCCTCGTCGAGGCGGCGATCGCCCACTGGCAGGAGCCCGACCGCGGCATCTGGGAGGTGCGCGGCGAGCCGCGCCACTTCCTCTCGAGCAAGGTCATGTGCTGGGTGGCCTGCGACCGCGGGGCCCGGCTGGCGCGGCTGCGCGACGCCCACGACCACGCCGAGCGCTGGGAGCGCAAGGCCGACGAGATCAAGCTCCAGATCCTCGAGAAGGGCTGCCGGGACGGCGTGTTCACCCAGCACTACGACACCGACGGGCTGGACGCCTCCGCGCTGCTGATCCCGCTCGTGCGCTTCCTGCCGCCGACCGACGAGCGCGTGCGCAACACCGTGATGGCGATCGCCAACCAGCTGACGGTCGACGGGCTCGTGCTGCGCTACCGCGTCGAGCACACCGACGACGGCTTCGACGAGGAGGAGGGCACGTTCACGATCTGCTCGTTCTGGCTCGTCTCGGCGCTGAGCGAGATCGGCGAGCACAACCTCGCCCGCGACCTGTGCCAGAAGCTGCTCGGCTACGCCTCGCCGCTGCACCTCTACGCCGAGGAGATCGACCCGCGCTCGGGCCGGCACCTGGGCAACTTCCCGCAGGCGTTCACGCATCTGGCGCTGATCAACGCGGTCATGCACGTGATCCGCGCGGACGAGCGGATCGCCGCCGAGCAGATGCCGCTCTCGGCGCGCTCGGCGACCGACCTGATCGGCGACGCGGAGAGCTAGGCGGCGGCGCCGCGGCGCAGCCGCTCGGCCCGCGCCTTCTTGCGCCCGCCGGTGTTGGCGTGCAGCGCGCCCCGCTTGACGGCCTTGTCGATGAGCGACACGAGCTTGCGGTGCTCGGCGGTCGTCTGAGCGTCGTCGCCGGCGCCGACCGCGGTCTCGAGCCGGCGGAAGTACGTCTTGATCTGCGACGTGTACTGCCGGTTCTCGAACCGCTCGCGCTCGGAGCGCTGGTTGCGCTTGATCTGGGACTTGATGTTGGCCATGCGTGCGAACGCCGCGGGGACGGCCGCGGCGGGTGCGTACTATAGCGCGCCGCGTGGAACCCCAGACGACAGCCACGCGCCGCCGCACGGGCGTCAACACGGCGATCTTCTCGGTGGCGACGGGCCTCTCGCGCGTCGCCGGGCTCGTCCGCGAGGTGGTGGCCGCGGGCTACTTCGGCACCACCGGCGCGGCGTCCGCGTTCACGCTGGCGTTCCAGATCCCGAACCTCATCCGCGCGCTCGTGGCGGACGCGGCGCTCTCCAGCGCGTTCGTGCCGGTGTTCAGCGACCTGCTGGAGCACCGGCGCCGGCGCGAGGCCCTGCAGCTGGCCACCGCGCTGGCCGGGCTGATCCTGCTCGTGCTCGGCGCGGTCTCGCTGCTGTTCATCCTGATCGCGCCGGTGGTGATCCCCCTGTTCGCCGGCAGCGACTTCACGCCGGCGCTGACCCACCTGTGCGTCGGGCTGAGCCAGGTCCTGTTCCCGATCGTGGTGCTGCTCGGGCTCAACGGCCTGTTCGTGGGCATCCTCAACGCCCACGACCACTTCACGATCCCCGCGATCGCGCCGCTGGTCTGGAACCTGGTGATCATCGCCGGGCTCGTCGGCCTGCAGCCGCTCTTCCACGGCGACGACAAGCTCTACGCCTACGCGATCGGCGTCCTGGCGGGGACCGTGGTGCAGCTGGCCATGACGTTCCCGGCGCTGCGGCGGATCGGCTACCCGGTCTTCCGGCTCAGCCTGCCCAAGCGCGACGACCCGCGGGTGCGCCGCGTGCTGGTGCTGATGCTGCCGGTGTCGGTCGGGCTGGGGCTGATCAACATCGACCTGCTGCTGAACTCGCAGATCGGCTGGCTGATCTCCGACCACGCGCCGCGGGCCATCGACGCCGCGTTCCGCATCTACATGCTGCCCCAGGGGATGTTCAGCGTGGCGGTGGCCACGGTCCTGTTCCCGCAGCTCTCGCGCCTGGCCGCCCGCCATGACTACGCCGGGCTGCAGGCGGTGACCGGCGTCGGGATCCGCCAGATCGCCCTGCTGCTGCTGCCCGCCGCGGCGGCGATCCTGGCGATCTCCACGCCGATCGTCCGTCTGGTCTACCAGCGCGGCGAGTTCGACGTCCAGTCCACGACCGCCACCGCGCAGGCGCTGTTCTGGTTCGCCTTCAGCCTGCCGTTCAACGGCTGGAACCTGCTGCTCACGCGCACGTTCTTCTCGCTGCAGAAGCCGTGGCTGCCCACGACGCTCGCGCTGGGCAGCCTCGTCGTCAACGCCGCCGTGTCGTTCGCGCTCTACAAGCCGCTGGGGATCGCCGGCGCGGTGCTCGGCACGGCGGTGTCCAACGCGGTCCTGACCTGGCTGGAGGCGATCTACCTGCGCCGCGAGCTGGGCGGGCTGGAGATCGGCGCGAGCGCGCGGACGATCGCGCTGATGCTGCTCGCCTCCGCCGTCCTGGCCGGGCTGACCTACTTCGGCTGGTGGGCGGTCGACGACATCCTGGGGCGCTCGCTGATCGCTCAGATCCTCTCCGTGGGCACCGGTCTGGCGCTGGGGGCGATGGGGTACGCCGTGGTCGTGCTCGGCCTGCGCATCCCGGAGGCGGGCCAGGTTCTCGAATTGTTCGCCGGGCGACTGCGGCACTCGTAACCTAGGAGTGCTTTGGCCGACCAGCAGCACATCCGCAACTTCTCGATCATCGCCCACATCGACCACGGGAAGTCGACGCTGGCCGACCGCATCCTCGAGCTCACGCACACCGTCGACCCGCGGGCCATGCGCGCGCAGGTGCTCGACAGCATGGACCTCGAGCGCGAGCGCGGGATCACCATCAAGGCCCAGGCCGTCCGGGTCTTCCACACCACGCCGGACGGCGAGGCCTACCAGCTCCACCTGATCGACACGCCCGGCCACGTGGACTTCACCTACGAGGTGTCGCGTTCGCTGGCCGCGTGCGAGGGCGCGCTGCTGGTGGTCGACGCCTCCCAGGGCGTCGAGGCCCAGACCGTGGCCAACACCTACCTGGCCATCGACTCGGGGCTCGAGCTGATCCCGACCATGAACAAGGTCGACCTGCCGGGCGCCGAGCCCGAGCGGGTGGGCGAGGAGATCGCGGACCTGATCGGCGAGGACCCCGCCGAGGTGCGGCGGATCTCCGCCAAGACCGGCGAGGGTGTGAGCGAGCTGCTGGACGAGATCGTGGCCCGCGTGCCGCCGCCGTCCGGCGACCCGGACGCGCCCGCCCGCGCGCTGATCTTCGACTCCGAGTACGACCAGTACCGCGGCGTGATCGCCTACATCCGGGTGGTCGACGGGTCCTTCACGAAGGGCCAGGCGATCCGGGCGATGGCCGCGGGCACCGAGGCCGACATCGACGACATCGGCTTCTTCACGCCCGCCCAGCTGCCGGCGGACGGCCTGAAGGCCGGCGAGGTGGGCTACCTGATCACCGGCATCAAGGACGTCACCCGCCTGCGCGTGGGCGACACACTGACCACCAAGGCGAACCCGGCGGTCGAGGCGCTGCCCGGCTATCGCGAGGTCAAGCCGATGGTGTTCTGCGGCCTGTTCCCGATGAACAACGACGACTACCCGGAGCTGCGGGACGCGCTGGAGAAGCTGACGCTCAACGACGCGGCGCTCTCCTGGGAGCCGGAGACGAGCGACGCCCTCGGCTTCGGCTTCCGCTGCGGGTTCCTCGGGCTGCTGCACATGGACATCGTGCGCGAGCGCCTGGAGCGCGAGTACGACCTCGAGCTGATGGCCACGATGCCGTCCGTCGAGTTCGAGGTGACGCTGACCGACGGCTCGACGGTGCCCGTCCACAACCCCACCGACATGCCCGACCCGGTGCGGATCGCGGAGGTGCGCGAGCCCTACATCCGCGCCTCGATCCTCGCGCCCAAGGAGTACATCGGGCAGATCATGGAGCTCTGCCAGGAGCGCCGGGGCGCGCATTCCGGGATGCACTACCTGTCCTCCGAGCGCGTGCAGCTGACCTACGACCTGCCGCTGGCCGAGATCGTGCTCGACTTCTTCGACCAGCTCAAGACCCGCACGCGCGGCTACGCGTCGCTGGACTACGAGCCGATCGGGCTGCGGCCCTCCAACCTGGTCAAGCTCGACGTGCTGCTCGGCGGCGACCCGGTGGACGCGCTGAGCATGGTCGTGCACCGCGACAAGGCCTACGACCAGGGCCGCGAGCTCACCGAACGGCTGCGCAAGCGGATCCCGCGCCAGCAGTACGACGTGCCGATCCAGGCCGCCGTGGGGGCGAAGATCATCGCCCGCGAGACGGTCAAGGCCTTCCGCAAGGACGTCACCGCCAAGTGCTACGGCGGCGACATCTCCCGCAAGCGCAAGCTGCTGGAGAAGCAGAAGGAGGGCAAGCGGCGGATGAAGCAGGTGGGGCGCATCGAGGTCCCGCAGGAGGCGTTCCTGGCCGTGCTCGAGCTGGGCGACGAGCGGTGAGCCGCGACACCTACCTCGTCGGGCGCGAGAAGATCCGCGAGTACGCGAGCGCGGTGGGGGAGACCGACCCGCGCTTCCACGACGTCGCGGCCGCGCGGGCGGCCGGCTTCGGCGACCTCGTGGCGCCGCCGATGTTCGCCTGCGTCTACTCCTGGCGCGCGCTGGGGCCGGCGGTCCTCGACCCCGAGGTGGGCATCGACTTCGCGCGGCTCGTGCACGGCGGCCAGGACTTCACCTGGCACGCGCCGGTCGTGGCGGGCGACGAGATCACCACCGAGGCCGAGTTCGCGGGCCGCGAGAAGAAGGGCGAGCTGAACGTCTTCACCTTCACCACCCGGTCGGTCAACCAGCGCGACGAGCTGGTGTGCGAGGGGACATGGACGAACATCGTGAGATGACCGTCACGCCGGACCGGTACCTGACGTACCGGTACGCGGGCGCGTCGGGGGACTTCAACCCGATCCACCTGGACGACGAGTTCGCCCGCGGCGTCGGGCTGCCGGGCCGGATCCTGCACGGGCTGTGGACGATGGCCCAGGTGGCGCGCGCCCAGGGCGAGCTGGCCGGCGACCCGCTGGCGCTGAAGTCGCTGTCGGTCCAGTTCCGCGGGCTGGGCGTGCCGGAGAAGGAGATCACGGTCACCTCCGACGTGCGCTCCAGCGACGACGGCGAGGCCCGTGTCGCGTGCGAGGCGGTGCAGGACGGCAACAAGCTCGTGAGGCGGGGCGCCGCGGTTCTTAGAATCTGAGAAGTGCTGACCCCCCGCCAGGCGCTCCTCCTCGGCAAGGTGGTGGACGGCTTCGCGCAGACCGGCCAGCCGGTCGGCTCGAAGACGCTCGCCGCCGACCCCGAGATCACCGCGGGCCCCTCGACCGTCCGCAACGAGCTCGCCGTGCTCGAGGAGCGCGGGCTGCTGGCGCACCCGCACACGTCTGCCGGCCGCGTGCCGACGGACGCGGGCTACCGCTACTACGTCGACGAGCTGCTGCCCGTGCTGCCCGCCCGCGGTGCGGAGCTGCGCCTGGAGCTCGTGCGCCGCGAGGTCGACGAGGCGATGCGCCGGACCACCGAGGCGCTGTCGCAGGTCACGAGCCTGCTGGCGATCGTCTCGGCGCCGCCGATGCACACGACGACGATCCGCCACATCGAGGTGCTGGCGCTGCAGCCGCAGATCCTGATGGTCGTCGTGATCACGTCCACCGGCGGGGTGTCCAAGCGGGTGTTCACGTTCGACCGGCCCGTCGACCCGGGGCTGGCCGACTGGGCCGGCTCCTATCTCAACGAGCAGCTCGTCGGCATGGGCCTGGGCGCGCGGATGCTGCACAAC
>JAICUS010000083.1 GCA_025935735.1 Solirubrobacteraceae bacterium
CAACACCAAGACCGGCATCCCGGCGAGCGTGGCGGCGCGCTACAAGTGCACGTCGCCGACGCTGCCGAAGTCCGAGCTGCCGCCGCCGGGCCAGCAGTTCTTCACGGCCTACGCCCAGAAGTTCGGCAACACCACCCCCGATCCGTACTCGATCTACGGCTATGAGTCGATGCAGCTGGCGCTCGACGCGATCCGGCGCTCAAAGACGGGCCAGAAGGCCGACATCGTCAAAGCGCTGTTCGCCACCAAGGACCGCCACAGCGCGCTCGGCACCTATTCGATCGACAGAAACGGCGACACGACGCTGACCGAGATGGCGCTGGAGGGGGTCGAGAACGGACAGCTGAAGTTCATCAAGGTGATCAAGGGCGCGGCGCTGTGAGCGCCGGCGGGCCGGCGAGCAGCCGGCCGAGCTCCTCGATCTGGTCGACGCAGTGGATGCCGAGCGCGCCGAGCCCCGGCCGGGCGTCGACCGGGAGCGGCCCGCCGTCGTCCTCGTTGAGCACGCCGCCGAACACCACCGCGGGCTGCGTGCCGGCGGCGGCCAACGCGCTCGCCAGCTCCGCGCCCAGCGTCAGCGCCCCGCCGTTGTAGGTGCCGAGGACGACCACGTCGGCGTCCTCGTCGGCGGCGACCTGCGCGACCTGCGCGGCGGTCACCGAGCTGGGCAGCACGATCACCTGGCAGCCCGCCGCGGGCAGCTCGCGAGCCAGGGCGTCGCGGACCACGTCGTGGACCTCGAGCGTGGCCAGCACGACGCGCAGGCCGTCGAGCCGCGGCAGGCTGCGCCGTGCCCGCTCGGCCACGCTCGCGACGACGCCGTGCTTCCACGTCTCCAGCGCGCGCAGCTCCCGCGGCGCGGGGACGCGCACGACCGCCTCCAGCTCGGCCGGCGCGCTGCGCCGCAGCGCCAGCAGCAGCTCGGCCGCATCGGCGACGTCCACGCCCGCATCCCGCAGCGCGCGCAGAACGCCGTCCCGGAACGCGCGCGCGTACTCGGCCGCCTCGGCCGCGCGCCGCTCCACCCACGCCCAGTCGAGCAGCGCGCCGCCGGCGCGGACCTCGCGCTCGAGCTCCCGGGCGATCAGCTGGACCTCCAGGATCTCCGCCGCGTCCGGGATCCGCTCCGCCTCGCTCAGCGGCACCGGGTTGATCGCGTGGCCGGTCGGCCGGTGCAGCTGGGTCGCGATGTCGGTCCGCACAGAGGTCTCGAGGACCGCGAGGTTGCGCGCGCGGTCGCGCGTGTACTCCACCGTGTTGCCGTAGATCATCGAGCCGAGCGAGTCGCGGTCGCGCAGCTCGTCCAGCGCGAGGCCGACGATCGCCCGATGGCGGGGATCGGGCACCAGCCCGCCGTAGCAGTGCGCCAGCCGCGCCCCGATCAGGGTCTCGACGGCGTGGAGCTCGAGCGCCGCCCAGCCCAGGTAGCCGCCGTAGTGGCGGAACTGCATCGCCGGGCCGTCGTCGAGGTAGGAGTGCACGAGCGCGCCGCGGCCGCGGTGGGCGGCCATCGCGCCGAGCGCCTGCACCGTCGTCCCGGTCAGCTCGGCGTCGTCGTGGCCGCCCGGCGGCTCGAAGGCGAAGTGCTGGCCGAGGTTGCCGATCGTGGTGATGCCAACGGCCAGCGCGTGGACCGTGTTCTCCAGCCCGGCCGGCGTGCCGATCATGAAGTCGCCGAGGTGGGCCTGCACCGGCGCCGCCCCCACGGCCTGCCAGTCGGCCGGCTCCAGCCGCGGGCCGGTCTCCTTCGCCGCGCCCGCCCGCTCGGCCGCCGGCAGGCCCATCGAGCGCGACAGGCAGAGCCCGAAGCGATCCAGCGTCTCGCCGTGCTCGCCCAGACCGGCGACGATCGCATCCAGCGCCGTCGCGGTCGCCGGCCAGTCGCTCAGCCCGAGATGTGCGTGATAGGTCAGCCGCCCGGCGTCGCGCCGGCGCCGCTTGTACTCGGCCTCCGAGGCGACGGCGTGCGCCGCGCAGAACCTCGTCCGCGCGGGCCTCATCGCCGGCCGAGCGACATCGGCTCCGCCAGCGAACGGGCCAGCCGCCGGAACGGCCCGTCCGCGGCGCCGAGCAGCTCGGCCTCGCTGCCCTGCTGCACGATGCGCCCGTGGTCGACGACGACGATCTCGTCGGCGCGGCGGACGGTCGAGAGCCGGTGGGCGATGATGACCGAGGTACGGCCGCGCAGGAGCTGGTCGAGCGCGCGCTCGATCAGCAGCTCGGTCGGGCGGTCGATGTTCGACGTCGCCTCGTCGAGGATCAGGATCCGCGGGTCGGCGAGCAGCGCGCGGGCGATCGAGATCAGCTGGCGCTCGCCGGCCGAGAGGCCGCTGCCGCCCTCGCGCACCGGGTGGTCGAGGCCCTCGGGGAACCGGCGGGCGAGCCGGTCGAGCCCCAGCAGCGCGGCGGTCTCGCGGATCTCGTCGTCCGTGGCGCCGGGGCGCGCGAAGCGGATGTTGGACGCGAGCGTGCCGGAGAACAGGAACGGATCCTGGAGCACGACGCCGAGCTGGCGCCGGTAGGCGTGCAGGTCGAGCTCCCGCAGGTCGATCCCGTCGACGCGCACGCTGCCCGCCGCCGGGTCGTAGAAGCGCGCGGCCAGCTTGGCGAGCGTCGACTTGCCGCCGCCGGACTCGCCGACCAGCGCCGTGCAGCCGCCCGCGGGGACGACGAGGTCGATGCCGTGCAGGACGGGCTTGGCGCCATAGGCGAAGTGCACGCCGTCGAAGCGCAGCTCGCCGCGCAGGCGGCCGGGGTCGCGCGGGTGCGCCGGCTCGCGCAGGTCGCTTTCGGTGTCCAGCACCGCGCTGACCTTGACCATCGCCGCGGTCGCCGATTGCAGCTGGCTGTAGATGTCCGACAGCTCCTGCAGCGGCTGGAAGACCAGCTGGAGCAGGAAATAGGCGGCGGCGAGCGTCCCGATCTCGCTGGTCGGGAGCACGTCCGCGCCCACCGCCAGCACCGCGACCGTGGCGACGACCCCGAGGAACTCGATCGACGGGAAGAACACCGAGGAGATCCGCTGCGCGACGACGTTGGCGTCGCGGTTGTCGCCGTTGAGCTCGTCGAAGCGCTCCTGGAAGGCCCGCTCGCGGCGGAACGACTGCACGACCGCCATGCCGGCGACCGACTCGGCGAGGTGCGCCGTGACGATCGCGATCCGGTTGCGCACCTCGAGCTGCGCCGCGCCCGACACCCGCTGGAACCAGCGCGTGAGCACGAGCGCCGGCGGCAGCACCACGAGCGCGACCAGCGCCAGCCGCCAGTCGTTGATGAACAGCGCGGCGACCGCGGCCGGCAGCAGCACCGCGTTGGTGACGAGGGTCGACAGGCCCTGCGAGAGCACGTCGGAGATCGCGTCGACGTCGCTCGTCAGCCGGGCGATGATCCAGCCGGCCCGCTGCTCGGAGAAGTAGCGCAGCGACAGCGAGGTGAGGTGGTCGAAGAGCTCGCGCCGCAGGCCGAGCACGAGCTCCTGCCCGAGGCCGGCCATGCCGCGGATGACGAAGCCGAACAGCGCCCAGCCGGTGACGCTGACCGTCAGGTACGCCGCCGAGGCGAGCGCCAGCACGTGCTCGTCGCCCGGCACGATGCCGTCGTTGATCGCCAGCCGCACCAGCAGCCAGCTGCCGCTCTGGGCGAACGCCTCGACGATGGCGCACGCGAGCAGCAGCCCGAGCCGGCCGCGGCGCCGGCCGACGTGGCGGCGGAGCCGGCGCAGGCCGGTCGGCGGCTTACGCCGCAACGGCGTCCTCACCGAACAGCGCGGCGAACGCGCCCCCGCGGGCGAGCAGATCCGCCGCCGTGCCCTCCTCCACGATCTCGCCCTCGTCGAGCACCGCGATCCGGTCGGCCAGCGCGAGCGTCGAGAGCCGCTGCGTGGCCAGCACCACGGCGCGGCCGGCCACGGCGCCGCGCAGGCGGGCGAGGATCCGCAGCTCGGTCTCGGTGTCGACCGCCGACAGGGGGTCGTCGAGCACGAGCACCGGCGCGTCGCTGAGCAGCGCGCGGGCGAGCGCGACACGCTGGCGCTGGCCGCCGGAGAGGTTGACGCCGCGCTCGCCGATGGCCGTGTCCCAGCCCTCGGGCAGCTCGGCCGCGAACCCGGTCACGCCCGCGACCTCGCAGGCGGCCAGGACGTCCTCCCACGGCGCGCCGGGGCGGCCGGCGAGCAGGTTGTCGCGCAGGCTCTCGGAGAACAGGATCGGGCGCTGGGTCACGAGCGCGGTCGCGGCGTGGACGTCGGCGATCCGCAGCGTGCGCGCGTCGCGGCCGCCGAGCGCCACCACGCCCTGCGTGGGGTCGTAGAAGCGGGGCACCAGCTCGAGCAGCGAGGACTTCCCCGCGCCGGTCGGACCGCAGATCGCCAGCACCTCGCCGGGCGCGACCGAGAGCGAGACGCCGCGCAGCACCGGCGCGCCGCCGGGGTAGGCGAAGTGCACGTCGCGCAACTCGAGGCCGAGCGGCTCGCCGTTCGGGAGCGGCTGCGGGCGCGGCGGGTCCTCGAGCGTGGGCACCGTCTCGATCCAGGCGAACGTCCGGCCGGCCGAGGCGAGCGCGCGCTGGCCGAGGTTGATGATCCAGCCCATGGACTCCAGCGGCCACACGAGCTGCAGCAGCAGCTGGATGAACAGCGCGAACCCGCCGTAGCTGAGCGAGCCGTCGATCACCTCGCGGCCGCCGAGGAACAGCACCACGACGATCGACAGCGACGGCAGGTAGAAGAGGCCCGGCAGGTGCTGGGACTCGACCCGCGCCTGGCGCAGGACGTCGGTGCGGACCGCGTCCGCGCGCTCGGCGAAGCGGTCCTGCACGTCGCGCTGGCGGCCGAACGCCTGCACCATCTCGATCCCGACCACCGCCTCGTTGGCGGACTCGGTGACGTCGGCCTTGCGCTGCTGGACGGCGCGCGAGATCGGCATCACGCGGTGCGCGAACCGCCACGCCACCAGCGCGATCAGCGGCAGCGGCAGCGCGCTCCACAGCGCGAGCGCCGGGTTGACCGTCGCCAGCACGATCCCCGCGCCGACCAGCATCATCAGGCTCTGCGCGCCCTGCACCAGCCCCCCGCGGATGAAGTAGCGGATGGTATACAGGTCGTTCGTCGCGCGCGACACGACCTGGCCGGTCGGGTGCACGTCGTAGAACGCGCGCGGGAAGCGCAGGTAGGCGCTGTAGAGCAGCTGGCGCATCCGCGCCTCGACCCCGACGCCCACCCGCGCCGTCGTGAACCGGCGCAGGAAGTTGATCGCGGCGCGGACGACGGCGAGCGCCGCGATCGCGACGAGCTGCGGCCACAGCGGGCGCTCGTGTCTGACGATCGAGCCGTCGATCGCCCGCGCCACGAACACCGGGATGGCCAGCGAGAGCCCGCTGTAGACGAACGCGTACCCGAGCCCGATCGCGGTCAGCTTCCACTGCTCGCGCCAGACGCCGGCGAGCCGGCGCACGGTCGCGCGCAGCTCGTAGTCCGGTGGGTCCAGGGCACGCAGGTCGGTCATGGGCGCCCTCCGATGATGACGAGTACCCTTGGGCAGACCCGAGCATGAATCGCCACGACCCGTCCCCGGGCACGCTCGCGCCCGCGCCGCCGGGCGCGATCGACGACGCCCGGGTCGCTCACGAGCAGCGCGATCGCGTGATCGCCGCGGTGGTCACGATCCTGCCGCTGCTCGGTCTCGCCTACCGCTCGGGGCCGATCAGCCGCACGCGCCGGCGCACTGGAGCGTGACCTTCGCGGTGGCGGATGTCGACGCGACGGCCGAGCGCGCCACGCAACTCGGCGGCCGCGTCCTGGTCGCGCCATTCGACGCCCCCTTCGTCCGCATGGCCCAGATCGCGGATCCACAGGGCGCGACGTTCGTCACGAGCCAGTTCGTCCCGCTCCGCGCCGCCCGCTGAGGGCCTACGCGCCGCGCGACGCAGCCGCTGGACCTCGGCCTCCTTCCCGGCGCGCACGCCGGCGTGAACCTGGCGCGTTCGCAGTCTCAAGCTCGAGCGCGGATCTGCCGATAGGACCCGTTGCGGCGTGGAGCGGCCTGCTCGACGCCGGAGATCCTCAGGGGGACTCGATGAACGATCACGATCGGCTCCAGCAGCTGCGGGCATTGCGGGTGCGGCTCGAGGGGATGCCGGCGTCCGCGGAGCGCGACTGGATGCTCGGCGAGGTCCGCGCGCGGGCCGTCGACGTGGAGACGGGCGCAGAGCCGGCCGCGATGCGCGCGCTGCCGGCGGATGGCGCGGAGCCTGAGATTCCCGTTGCGCCCGAGGCCACGCGCGGAGGGGCCACGGAGACGGCGTCCCCGCCGAAGCCCCGGCGCAGGCCGCCGTCCCCCCGCCAGGCGGGACGCGCCACGTGGGGCGCGCAGGCCGCCCGCTCGCGTCCCGCGCCGGTCGCCCCTCGCCGGCGGGCAGCCCACGAGCGCGTCGTCGACCTGCTCGAAGAGGGCGGCGTGCTCAGCCTGGACGACGGCAGATCGTGGCAGCCGTGAAAGCCGGCCGGGGACGGGTTCAGGCCTTGGGGCGGTCCGGCCGGCGCTTGCCGTGGTAGGGCCGGCGCGCAGCACGCGGTCGACGATCGCCGCCATGCGCGCGGCCTGTGAACGCCGGGTCGCCCGGCCGTAGACGCTGTCGTCATCCGTCGTGACGATGGCGTTCAGGGCCACGCGGTAGAGGCGGCGGCACCACCCGCCGTCCGGCATCGGCGTCGGCATCGGCAGCGGCGTCGATCACGGTCCCGGCCGCCACCCCGCCGGCTGTCGAGCACCGCTGACAATCCCCGAGGATCCCGCGTGCCGACGGCCCGCTATCGGGCTGAGCAGGTGAGCCGCTCCAGCATCCGCTCGATGCGCTGCGTGGCCTCCGCCGGGTCGAGGCCCAGTCGCGTGGCGGCCTGCGACGGGGGGGTGTGGCGCAGGAGCAGCTCGAGCAGGGCGCGGTCGGCGGGGTCGACCGCGCCGGCGGCGGCCTGGGCGAGCTCCGGCACCGGCGCCGCCAGATCCTTCCCGCCGGCGGCGACGGTCTCGATCGCGGCGAACAGCTCTCGCGCGGGCGCTCCCTTGTGGACCATCGCGTCGACTCCGGCCACGAGGGCGGGGATCGTCATCGCCTGGTCGGCGTAGGCCGAATAGAGGACGACCGCCGGTGCCGGCACGTCGGCCTTGATCCAGCGGCAGAGCTCGAGGCCGTTGATTCGCGGCAGGTCGTAGTCGAGCACCACCACGTCCGGGCGGGCGCGATAGAGCAGGTTGGGCAGCAGCTCCCCGTCCGGCAGCGCGCCGACGCAGACCAGCCCCGGGCGCGCGGAGATGGCCGCGTTCAGACCGAGCCGCACGGCCGCGTGGTCATCGACCACGACGACGCTGACGGCAGCACGCCGGTGCCCCTCGGAGGCAGGCCGCTCCATGACGAGCGAGCCCGGCGGGTGCTCAGCCGGGACCGGCTCGAGTGGGGTGGTGGAGTCAGCCATGTCTCGTCACGCGGCGCTGCCCGGCCGCAGATCGTCCTCGCGATGGGACGCCGATGGCGTGACGCCGACCACCGACACCCGCCTCTGGCGGCCGTTCTCCGCGGGGATCGTGAGCGTGTCGCCGGGCCGCGCCCAGAGCAGCGCGCGCCCTTCCGCCGAGCCGATAGTGACCCGCCGGGGAGCCGGGCCCGGCGGCCGCCCGACGATCTCGTAGGTCGTCCTGCGGCCGGCGCGATCCACCACTTCCACGGTGGAGCCGGGGCCCGCGCGTTGCGCACGGGTCTGGGCCGTGTCGAGGTCCGCGGTGTGGAGCTGCGTTGGCATGGCACCAGCATCGCGAGCCGGGGAGGCGGCGGCCATCCGGGCGTGCCTGCACATCGCGCCGGTGCCGGCACCCCGTCGATGGCACCGGGCGAGAGCCGCATGGGGTGGCGCCCCTCGCGCCGGTGCAGCCGGGACGCCGTGGGATGGGTGCCGACCCCCATGGGTTCTGCGGCGGCCGCTGCGAAGGTGAAGTCACCGTGACCCGTCCACAGCCGGAGGATCAGTGAGGTGGGCGACGCACTCGCGTCGCGGGTACGGGCGCGCGCCCGCGGGAAGGCTTCGCCCATGCGGACGCGCCTGATGCCGGCGCCGCTGCTGTGGCGCGTGTTCGTCGCCAACGCGGCCATGCTGACGCTCGCGTTCGCCGGCCTCGTCGTCGCGCCCGTGACGGTGTCGGCTCCGGTCGCGGCGAGCGAGCTCGCCGTGCTGGCGGCCGGGCTGCTCGGGCTCCTCGTCCTCAACCTGGCGCTGCTGCGCCCGGCGTTCCGCCCCCTGGACGAGCTGGCGGAGACGATGCGCCGTCACGATCCGCTCTCACCCGGCCGGCGCGCGCGCGTTCCCGGGGAGCCGGAGCTGGCTGTGCTGGCGCAGGCGTTCAACGAGATGCTCGGGCGGCTGGAGAGCGAGCGGCGCGACAGCGCGCGCAAGGCGCTCGCCGTGCAGGAGTCCGAGCGCCGGCGGATCGCCCGCGAGCTGCACGACGAGGTCGGCCAGACGCTCACCGGGGTGATGCTCCAGGTCGAGGGCCTGACCCCGCTCGTGCCCGACGCCGCGCGGGATCAGCTGGACGAGCTGCGCGAGACCGCGCGCCACGGCACCGAGGAGGTCCGGCGCATCGCCCGCCGCCTGCGGCCGGAGGCGCTCGACGAGCTCGGGCTCAACAGCGCCCTGGCCGCGCTGGCGACCGCGATCGGCGAGCAGGCGCGGATCCGCATCGAGCGGCGCCTGCAGCCCGACCTGCCACTCTCCCAGGATGAGGAGCTCGTGGTCTACCGCGTCGCCCAGGAGGCGCTGACCAACGTGGCCCGGCACGCCGGCGCGAGCCGCGCCGAGCTCGAGCTGCGCCGCCGCGCCGGCCGGACCGTGCTGGTCGTGCGCGATGACGGCCGCGGGGTCGCGCCGCGGGCGCTGGCGTCCTCGAACGGCATCCGCGGCATGCGCGAGCGCGCGCTGCTGATCGGCGCCGACTTCTCCATCCACAGCCCGGATGACGGCGGCACGGAGGTCCGCCTCAGCCTCCCTCCGACCCCGGAAGCGACATGACGCCACTCAAGACGAAGATCCTGATCGCCGACGATCACCCGATCGTGCTCAACGGCCTGCGCACCGTGCTCAACGCCCAACCCGACCTGGAGGTCGTCGCCGAGGCCACCGACGGCGCCGAAGCCGTCGAGCGCGCACTCACCGACGACGTCCACCTGGCCATCCTGGACATCTCCATGCCCCGCCTCACCGGCCTGCAAGCCGCGCGCGAGATCACCCACCGCCGCCCCGAGGTCCGCGTGCTGATGCTCTCCATGCACGACAACGAGCAATTCCTCTTTGAAGCCATCGCCGCCGGCGCCTCCGGCTACGTGCTCAAAAGCTCCGTCGACCGCGACCTCGTCGAAGCCTGCCGCGCCACCATGCGCGGCCAACCATTCCTCTACCCCGGCGGCATCCGCGCGCTCATGCGCGAATACATGGAACGCGCCCGCACCGGCGAAACCGGCCACGGCGAGCTGCTCACCCCCCGCGAGGAAGAGATCCTCAAGCTCGTCGCCGAGGCCCACACCAACGAAGAGATCGCCGAACTGCTGTTCATCTCCAAGAAGACCGTCGAACGCCACCGCGCGAACATCCTGGAAAAGCTCGGCATGCGCGACCGCGTCGAGCTCACCCGCTACGCCATCCGCCGCGGCCTGATCCAGGCCTGAGCGCTCACCCGGGCAGCGCGCCGTTGCGGCTGACCGGGTCGAGCTCCTCGCCGAGCGCGGCGGTCGGCGGCACGACCAGCACCGGGCACGACGCGGTGGCGGCCAGCGCGGCCGACACCGAGCCGAGCAGCGCACGCCGGACGGGCCCATACCCCCGCGACCCGACGGCGATCATCCGCACGCCGACCCAGGCGCCCTGCTCGCGCAGCTCGTGCACCGGATCGCCGACCTGGACGCGGATCGGGATCGGAGACGCATCGTTCCAGCCCCGGGTCGGATCGACGAACACCGGGTCCACCTCGGCGCCCAGCCGCGGTGCCAGCCGCTCCGCGACCGCGAGCGCCCGCCGGGACTCATCCGAGCCGTCGACGCCGCAGACGATCCTCCCGTCCGTGTCGGCCTCGAGCAGGAAGCGGTCGCCCGCGCCGGGCGGGACGATCAGCACCGGGCAGCCGGCGGTGACGGCCAGGCGCTGCGACACGCTGCCCAGCAGCGCCGCCGCGAGCCCGGCGTGCCCGCGCGCACCGACCACCAACAGCTCGGCGGCCTCCTCCTCGGCGATGTCGGCGAGCAGCTCGGACGGATCGCCGAGCACCACCCGCGTCTCGGCCTGGAGGTCGCCGCCGACGCGCTCCAGCAGTGACGCGCCCGCGCGGACGGCGCGATGGCGCTCGAGCTCATGCCGGCGCGTGTCGCCGTAGGGGAACGTCGGCGGATCGTCGGCGGCGTGGACCAGGACGAGGCGGTTTCCGAGCTGCGTCGCCAGCACGCCGGCGACGAGCAGCGCGGAGCGCGAGCCGCTCGAGCCGTCGACTCCGACGACGACCGATCTTGAGGTGTGGGTCATGCCATCAGCGTGCGCGCTGCGAGGCGCCGCCGGAATCGGCTGCGGCATGCACACCGGCCCGGTCTGCGCCCCATCGTCTATCCGAACGGCACCCCGGCGAGCTCGGCCACGCCCGCCCGGCGCGCGGCCAGGTCCTGCGACCAGCCGTGCGCCGTCTCGGCGGAGGCCCGCGCCGCGCGCAGGCGCGCGGCGAGCTCGTGGAGGTGCCAGCACAGCGCGCGCGCCTCGGGTGACAGGTGGTCGAGGTCGGGGTTCACGTCGGCCAGCCCCGTTGACCTGGCGATCGTCTCCGAGAGGACGAGCATGCTGCCGGCCAACTCGTCGATCGCGTCGCTGACGCTCGCGAGCGTCAGCGGGAGGGTGTGCAGCGCGTGCGGCTCGGCCACGTCGGCGCGCAGGCTCGCGGCCGCCTCCGCCAGCCGGCCGGCGTCCAAGGTCGCCGCTCGCTGCTCGTGGTGCTCGGTGATCATGCCCTCACACTGGCCGAGACCGGACCGCGTCGCCATGGGGCCGCGGCCTCATCGCCGCAGGCTGCGCGGCCCCGGCGCGGGGTCGTCGCGGTCGCCTGATGGGTTCCCCGCGGGGGCCGGATGCGGGTGGGACCGCATGGCGGGCGCTGCGGCGGCGGGCGATGGTTCGGACCATGATCAACGCCACTACACCCCTGCCTCAAGCCGTCGTCGCGTCCGCCATCCCCCCGCCTGTGTGGGATCACGGCGTGACGCTCACGCGCGCCGACTTCGACGCCCTCGCCGACGAGCTGGACCATCTGCGCGCCGCGCACCGGGCCGACCTGGCCGAGCGCCTGCGGGACGCCCGCTCGTTCGGCAGCCCGGGCGACGACGACGACTGGCTGACGGTGATGGAGGACGCGGCCGTCGAGCAGGGGCGCATCGCCCGGCTCGAGCGGCTGGTCGCCGTGGCCCACGTCGTCGACGACACCCCGAGCGACGCCGCGGGCGCAGGGCTCGGCGCCGTGGTACGCGTGCGCGACGAGGCCGGCCGGACGCGCGAGTATCAGCTGGTCGGCCGCCTCGGCCGCGAGGACGATCTGTCCCAGGTGTCGCTCGGCTCGCCGGTGGGGAGGGCGCTGCTCGGCGCGCGCGCCGGAGACGTCGTGCACGTCACGCTGCCGAGCGGCCGGCAGCGCTCGCTGAGCGTCCTCGACGTGCGCGGCGCCCGCGTCGCGGAACCCGCGGCGGCGTAGCGGCGGCGCCCCGGACGCCTCAGGTCGGCGGCTTCGCCGGGCGCGGCTCCCACGTCCAGGTCGCCGGGGGGTCGCTGGCCGGGAACGACCACTCGCCCATGTCATCCACCGTCGGGTATCGAGCGGCCGCCGTGCCGGCCTCGCCGGCCGGCCGCGGCGGCTGCTCCGGGGCTCGTTGCTGTTCGTCCATGGTGCCCATGGTCGTCCTTTCCGGTGCCCGTGTCACGCCCGGGCGACGGCCCGGCGGATCTCGACGCCCTCGCGCGCCGCCGCGGCGATGTGGGATGAGTGCCGCCCGAGGTGGCGGGAGAGCTCCCGGCCGGCGATCTTCGTCGGCGGCCACCACACCGCCTCGTGGGGCACGAGGGCATCCGCGAGCGCATCGCGGCGCAGGTACGTCGTGGAGCGCTGCGTGAGCAGCACGCCCTGGAGGATTCCGGCATACGGCTCGGGGTCGATCGCGGCGCCGGCCTGCGCGGCGATCGCCTCTGCCGCCGCGTCGGCCTGCTGGCAGGCCAGCCCGCCCTGCTTGATGGCGTGGTGCGTGGCGTCCCCGGCGGCGTACACGTCCGGGATGCCCCGCACCCGGCCGTACCGGTCGACGAGCAGGAAGCCGTCGTCGTCGTGCGGGAGCCCGTCCACGGCCGGCCCGTCGAGGAGCGCCAAGGTCACCACGCGATCCACGGCGAGGCGCGCGCCGGCGTGCAGCTCGACCACGCCGGCCGCGGGGACCGCGGCGTGCACGCCGGTGACCACGGCGATGCCGCGCTCGGCCAGCCGTGCCGCCAGCGCGTCGGACGCCTCCGCCCCGAAGAGCTCCAGCGGGGCCTGCTCCCACGTCACGAGCGTGAGCTCCGGGTGCAGCGACATCTCGTACGCGCGATCGGCCGCCATCAACGCCAGCTCGTACAGCGGCACCGGCCACGTCGCACCGGCGGGGACCACGAATGCGACCCGGCGCACGAACCCCTCTTCGAGGTCCTGCACGAGCCCGTGCATCCGCTCCTCCGTGCCGGTGCCGCCGAACGCGAGCACGTGTCGCGGCGCGACGCGCTGGACCCCGCCGACGGCGATCAGCAGCGCGTCATAGTCGATCGTCTCCCCGTCGGTGGTCATCACCTGGTGCTTGTCGGCGTCCACCGACGCCAGGCGGCCGCGGCGCAAGCGCGCGCCGGCCTGGAGGGCCAGCCCGGCGACGGGCTCGTGGGGCACGTCTCCCGCCGCGAAGGGGGCGAGCACCGCCATGGCGTGCGTGGCGAACTCGTCGTCGGGGGCCAGGATGGTCGTGTCGATCCGGTCCTCGGCGACGTGCTGCAGCCGGAACGCGGCCTCCAGCGCGGCCGAGCCGGCGCCCACGATGAGGACTCTGTAAGCCGGTGAGTCGCGCATGGTCTCCCCCTCCTCAGGCCGGCACCCGCGCGGCCGCCGGGGTCGGCGGGAGCGGCATCACAGCGTCGCCGGGACTCGGGACGCGGCGGCTCACGAGCACCGGAACCGGGCTCGAGCGCAGCACCGCATGGCTGATGCTCCCCAGCAGCAGCGACCGCCACCCGCCGCGGCCGCGCGAGCCCATGACGATCAGATCGTGCTGGTCATCCCGGGCCGCGGCGAGGATCGCCGCCGCGGCGGGCCCGCGCCTCAGCAGCGTGGTCACCGGGACGTCGGGGGGAACGGTCGCGACCGCGCGGGCGAGGATGGAGCGGTACTCCTCCTCGGGCGAGTCGACGCCACCGAGGTCGACGGGCAGGTCACCGGCGCCGGTCACCCACAGGTTCGGGACGGGGACGACCGCGATCAGCGTCAGCCGCGAGCGGTGGTGCTGAGCCAGTTCGATCGCGTCGGCCAGAGCGCCCTGCGCGTGCGGCGAGCCGTCGCAGGCGACGAGGATTCGGTGGAACATCGGGGCTCCCTTCTCCCGGTGGCGGGCGCCGGCCCGACCGGGCCCGGTCGTCACACCCCGCAGGGGAGGGCGGCCGCTCTTTTCCCACTTCTACTGTGTAAATGCTACTACCTGGGGCGATCATCGTCCATGGCTTGTGGACAGCTTCGCGGTCGCTCGCGGCGGTCGCCATGGGGCCGGGGCCGCATCCCGCGCAGGGCGCGACCCCCCTCGCGCCACGGACGCCTATCTGCTATTTTCACAGTAGGAATGTGAAAAAGGGAGGTCGTAGTGCCCCCGCAAGCCAAGAGCCCTCGCGGGCCGCTCACCCAGCGCCCGCCCCGAGCCGCCGCAGTCCCCACCCGTCGGCCGGCCCACCCACCGCGGACGCAGCCGGACAGCCGCCGTCAGACGCCGGCGCAGATCACCGCCGAGCGCGACGCCGCGCCCCTGCGCGACCACGGCCTGTCGCTCTTCGCCATCTTCACCCTCGCGATGCTCGTGATGGTCGGCCTCGCGATACTCACCGCGATCGTCGGCCAGTGGTGGATCCTGGTGCCGGTGATGATCGTCGACCTCGCGGCCACCACGGCCGTGCTCGCGCGCATCGCGGGCCTTCTCGCCGAAGGCGACGATTAGCTACGCCCTCAGCGTCCGCGGCAGCCCGAAGGACGCGAACACCGCCGTGTCGGCGAACCCCGCCAGGCCGGCGACCCGGTCGCCGCGCAGCGTGAGCACCATCAGCCCGTAGGCGTGGGCGATCGGCGTGTGCGGGTCACGCAGATAGCAGCCGAACGCGGGCTGGCCGTTGGCTCGCGTCGGCACGAGCGTGAAGCGCTCGAGCGCGCCGGCCGCGGGCGCGGTCGACAGGAAGGCTCCGATGGCCTCGGGACCGAGGTACTCGGCGGCCTCCGGCGGCATCGTCATCAGCGCGTCCTGGGTCAGCGGCGCGATCACGCCGGGGATGTCGCCGGACTGGAAGGCGGTCGCGAAGCGCGCCACCAACGCCCGTTCCGCCGGCGACCCGGGCGACGGGGCGTCGGCGAGCGTCCCGGTGGCGGGGGCGTCATC
>JAICUS010000789.1 GCA_025935735.1 Solirubrobacteraceae bacterium
CGACGTGCGCGCGCCCGAGACCGTGCGCGGCGGGCTGCTGTTCCAGTCGCGGGTGACGATCCGCGTCACCGGCCGGATCCAGCACCCGCGGCTCGTGCTCGACCCGGGCTGGCTGGAGGGCATGCAGGCCAACTCGATCGCGCCGCAGGCCCAGGACGAGAGCAGCCGCGGCGGGCGCCTGGTGCTGGCCTACAGCACGCTGAAGCCCGGCGACCGCGTCGAGCTGTGGCTGCAGTTCCAGGTCAACCCCTCAAACGTCGGCCACCGCTCCTACGCGCTGGAGCTCGACGACGACACCCAGCGGATCGCCCGCGTCGAGCGCACCATCACCGTCCTGCCCTGAGAGAGCGCCATGGACCTCGTCTGGAGAACCGTCTACGTCTTCATCCTGATCCTCCTCGTCACGCGGGCGGTGGGCCGGCGCGAGCTGAGCTCGATGGAGCCGTTCGACCTGATCCTGCTCGTGGTGATCGGCGACCTGGTCCAGCAGGGCGTGACCCAGAGCGACAACTCGCTCACCGGGACCACCACGGTCATCGCCACGATGGCCGTGCTGGTGGTCTTCACCGCCTGGCTGGGCTTCCGCTTCGCGCGGCTGCGGCCGATCCTCGAGGGCCACCCGACGCTGCTCGTGGCCGACGGCGAGCTCCTGCGGAACAACCTGCGCCGCCAGCGCGTCACCGTGGAAGAGCTGCGGGCGGAGGCGCGGATGCAGTCGATCGCCTCGCTGGACGACGTCCGCTTCGCCGTGCTGGAGACGAATGGGAAGATCAGCTTCATCAGCCGCTGACCCGGCGGGGGCGTAGGCTCCAGTCGGTGGAGGCCGATCCGGTTCCCGGGCTCGACCGCGCGCCGCCCGAGCGCGTGGTGGGGATCGCCGCGTCGGCGGGCGGAGTGGAGGCGATCCGCCACGTCGTGGCGGGGCTGCCGGCGAGCTTCCGCGGCGCGATCTGCGTCACCCTGCACATCCCGGCCACGGGCCGCAGCCTGCTGGCCCCGATCCTCGACCGCGACAGCGCCATGCGCGCCGTGGTGGCCGCCGACGGGCTGCCGCTGCGCGCCGGCACGATCTACGTCGCCCCGGCCGACCACCACCTGATCGTCGGCCGCGAGGCTGTTCAGCTGAGCCGCGGGCCCAAGGAGAACGGCAGCCGCCCGGCCGCCGACCCGATGTTCCGCTCGCTGGCCGAGTGCTGGGGCCCGTGCGCGGTGGCCGTCGTGCTGTCCGGCTCGCTGGACGACGGCTCGGCGGGCGCCGTGGCGGTGTCGGAGGCCGGCGGCGTCGTCCTCGTCCAAGACCCGCTCGACGCGCTGGTCCCGAGCATGCCGCGCAGCGCGATCGCGGCCGACTCCCCCGAGCGCGTCGTGCCCGTGGCGGAGATGGCAGGCCTGCTGCAGGAGCTGCTCGGAGCGCCCGTTCCCGGTCCCGGTCCCGAAGGAGGATCGACGATGTCCGAGCCGGTGCAGCCGGAACCGCGTCCCTCGCGCCCGGACGGCCCCGCCTCGGCCTTCACCTGTCCCGAGTGCAGCGGCGCGCTGTGGGAGCTCGAGCAGGGCGAGCTCGTCCGCTACCGGTGCCGCGTCGGCCACTCCTACTCCGAGGACGCGATGATCGACGCGCAGGGCTCGGCGGTCGAGGCGGCACTGTGGGCCTCGCTCGAGGTGCTCGAGGAGCGCGGCGAGCTGCTGCAGCGGATCGCCGACCGGATGGCCGGACGCACGCCGAAGGCCGAGCAGCGGTTCCGCGACGGCGCGCGCGAGGCGCTCGAGCGCGCGTCGCTGATCCGGCGCGCGCTGATGATGGCCCGGGGCGACCAGGGCCTGACCCGGCATGACCTCGAAGAGGCGGCCGAGGCGTGAGCCAGGTGGACGACGCCGCGTTCGGCGCGCTGCTGGGGTTCCTCAAGCGCACGCGCGGGGTCGACTTCACCGGCTACAAGCGCCCGAGCCTCGAGCGGCGCTTCCGCCGGCGCATGGACGTCGTCGGCTGCACGAGCTACGGCGACTACCTCGACTACCTCGAGGTCCAGCCGGACGAGTACACCCAGCTCTTCGAGACGCTGCTGATCAACGTGACGGAGTTCTTCCGCGACGCCGCCGCCTGGCAGCACCTGCGCGAGCACGTGCTGCCCCAGCTGCTGGCGAAGGAGCCCGGCGGGCCGGTCCGCGTCTGGAGCGCCGGCTGCGCGAGCGGCCAGGAGGCCTACACGATCGCCATGCTGCTGGCCGAGGCGATGGGCGAGCAGGCCTATTGC
>JAICUS010000416.1 GCA_025935735.1 Solirubrobacteraceae bacterium
GCGGCGAACGCCAGCGCGATCCGCTCCAGGCGCTCGTCGTCGGCGACCAGCAGCCGGTCCGGCGGCTCCCACGCCGCGACGTCGTCCTCGCCGAGGGCGGCCCAGAACGCCCGATCCGCGCACACACGGGCGAACGTGTCGACGAGCCCGGGATCGAACCACCGGCCCCGCCGCGCGCTGACGACGCGCCACGCGGCGCGCACGCCCCCGCCCGCGTGGAAGATCTCGGCCGTCTGGGCCAGGCAGAGCACGCGCCCGAGCAGCGGGATGTCCTCGCCCCGCAGTCCGTGCGGCTGGCCGCCGCCGTCCCAGTGCTCGTCGAGGGCGCGGATCGCCTCGGCCGTCCCGGCCTCGAGCCCGAGCAGCAGGGCGATCTCCGCGCCGCGGTCGCAGCGGGCCCGCATCAGCGCGCGCGTCACCTCGCCCTCGGCCTGGATCGCCCGCAGCCGGTCGACGCGGGCGCGCACGGAGCCCCCCGGCGCCACCGTGCGCAGCGACCACACGAAGGCCGGCAGGCGCCCCGACCAGTTCACCCGCTTGGACGAGCGCTTGGCCGCCTGATCGTCGGCGCCGAACAGCGCCGCCATCTTGGCCGAGTTGGCCGAGCAGCCCGCGTCCTTGAGCAGCAGCGCATAGAACAGCCGCGAACGCGACGCGGGGTCGAGCTCGATCTCCTGCGCCAGGCGCATGCCGATCTTGCACGTCCGCGCCGCGTGCCCGGGCGGCTCGCCCTCGGTCAGGTCCAGGGCGAACGACATCGCCGCGATCACCCGCGAGAGCGCGACACGGCCGTCATCCGAGCCCATCGCGCACAGTATCCCGGCGAGCCCGGTCCCAGTCGACGCCGAGTGCGGAATATCTCGAGGCGGCCGGCGTCCTGCAGAACGAGACGAATCCACGCGTTGAAGGGAGATCCCCGATGCACACCGCCGCTCACCGTTCTGCCGCCGCCGCCCGGCTGCTCGCGCCGGCCGCCGCCGTCATCGCCGCGCTGGCGCTCTCCGGGCCGGCCCTCGCGGCCTCGGCGGCGCCCCACCCGGCCACCGCGGGCCCGGCGGCCGGTCCCACGACTCAGGGCATCATCATGAAGGACGGGCAGATCTGCGACCCGATCCGTCACATGGGCTGCTGATCCCCCGGGTCACAGCGCGCGGACCGCGGGCATGACCTCGGCGATGAACGCGTCGAGCGTTCGCTGCGCCTCGGCCGGGGTCACGTCGCCGAACGGGACGTTGATCGCGATGTAGTTGGCGTTGCCCTCGGCGGCGTAGGACACGAACCAGTCGCGCACCGTCGCCGCCGAGCCGCACACGAGCACGCCGCCCGGTCCGCCCGCGCGGACCGCCTTCACGAGCGGGGTGGGCGGCTCGGGGTGCTCGGGGTCCTGGAGGTGCGGCGGCTCGCGGCCGAGCGACCGCCCCAGGAACTCGCCGAGGACGGCGAGCGCGCGCCGGCCGATGCGTCCGGCCTCCTCGTCGGTGTCGGCGATGCAGACGAAGTGCGAGCTTCCGACCAGCGGCGTCGCGACGTGCGGGTTGAGGTGGCCGGGGTCGCGCCGGCTCTCGGCCCACAGCGCGTCGTAGCGCCGGCGCATCTCGGCACTGATCGGGATCCCGGAGATCACGTTCATCCCGTTTCGCGCCGCGGCCTCGACGTTCCCGGCGGCCCACAGCGGCGGGTACGGGCGCTGGAGCGGTGCGACCGGGAGCTCGATCTCGGGGAAGTCGTAGTGGGCGGAGCCCGCGCTGTCGAGGCGGCCCGTGGCCAGGCCGCGCAGCACCATCGGCAGCAGCTCCGCGAAGCGCTCGCGCGACTCGTCGGGGTCGTGGCCGAACAGGCGGTGCTCGAACGGCGAGATGCCGCGGCCCACGCCCAGGTCCAGCCGGCCCCCACACAGCTGGTCGAGCATGCAGATCTCCTCGGCCAGCCGGATCGGGTGGTGCAGCGGCAGGCAGGCCACGAGCATCCCCAGCCGCAGGCGCTCTGTCTCGCGCGCCAGCGCCGCGAGGAAGACCGCCTGCGACGGCGTCGCCGACAGGCCGTGGCCGTGGTGCTCGGCCAGATGGAAGCCGCGAAAGCCGGCGGCGTCCGCCGTGCGCAGCAGCGAGATCCGGCCCTCGTAGAGATCGGCGAGCGACACCCCGGCCGGGCGCGTGACGTGATCGAAGATGCCGAACTCGACCGGAGCCACCGGGCCGGGCACGCTACCAGCGCACGGCGTCGAGACTCGGTGACGGTCCGCGCTCGGGCAGCGTGACTTCCCTGACGCTCGTGCCCGCGCTTATGCTGGCATCTGATGACCAGATATCCGCAGCCGGTCCGCGTCCCGCTGGCCGACCAGCTGGTCGACCACCTGGTCGACGCGATCGCCCGCGGCGACCATCCGCCCGGCTCGCGGCTGCCGCCGGAGGACAAGCTGTCCGAGCTGGCCGCGGTCAGCCGGCTCACGGTCCGGGAGGCGATCCGGGTGCTGCGGATGAAGGGCGTCGTGCGGGTGGAGCAGGGGCGGGGGACGTTCGTGAACCCGACGTCGCGCTGGGCGCCGCTCGATCCCGCGCTGCTGGCCGCGCGCACCGCGACCCCCGGCGACGCGGGCGAGCTCGCGCGCAAGCTCACCGAGGCGCGGCGCATGGTCGAGGTCGGCGCGGCCGAGCTCGCCGCCGAGCGCCGCTCGATGGCGGATCTGCGGGCGCTGGAGCGCCAGATCGGCGCCACGTATGCGGCGCTGGACGACGTGGAAGCGTTCGCCGAGGCCGACGTCGCGTTCCACGCCGCGCTGATCACCGCCGCCGACAACTCGTTCGTGGCGGCGCTGTTCGAGCCGGTGGGAGCGCTGCTGCGCCAAGTGCGGCGCGACACGCTGGGGACGCGGGAGCTGCGCGAGCAGGCCCTCGGCTGGCACACGCGCATCCTCGACGCGGTGCGCGGCGGCTCGCGCGAGGCCGCGCGGGCGGCCATGGAGGGCCACATGGACGCGACGTTCGCGGTGCTGGAGTCCGTGATCGGCGAGCGCGGCCTCCATCTGTCACCGAACCTGCTTGACGACCGCCCGGCCGTTCGTTAGCTTCGCCCGCCGACAGGCGAATAGGTCAGATGATCTATTCGCAGCAGATCCGGGCGCGGCGCCATGGCCGGGTTCCCTCACCGCGTCCGTGCAGGGAAGGGGAGCGGGCGTGCGCAGAAGAGGACGTTGGGTCCGGGTCGCAACTGTGGCCGTGGTGCTGGCCACCGCAGTCGCCGCGTGCGGCGGCGGCAATGACAACGGCGGCAGCGGCGGGTCGGGCTCCAAGAAGCTCAAGATCGCCCTGTCGAACTCGTTCATCGGCAACAAGTGGCGCATCGAGATGGTCAACACCTTCAAGGCCGCCTGCGACATGCCGCCCTACAAGGACCAGGTCGACTGCCAGGTGTTCAGCTCGGGCAACGACGTGAGCAAGCAGACGCAGCAGATCTCGAACCTGATCTCCGAGCACGTCGACGCGATCGTGATCGACGCGGCGTCGCCGACCGGCCTCAACGGCGTCGTGCGCCAGGCCTGCCAGCGCCACATCCTCGTCGTCTCGTTCGACAACATCGTGACCGAGCCGTGCGCGCTGAAGGTCAACACCGACCAGGTGCAGTTCGGCAAGGAGCTCGCCCAGTTCCTCGTCGACAAGCTCAACGGCAAGGGCAACGTGATCATGGTCACCGGCGTCGCCGGCACGAGCGTGGACGACGACCGCAACAAGGGCGCCATGGAGGTCTTCAAGGCCAACCCGGGCATGAAGGTGGTCGGCCGCTACACGGGCATGTGGGACTCGGCGACCGCCCAGCGCAACACCGCCGGGCAGCTCCCGTCGCTGCCCAAGGTCGACGGCATCTGGGCGCAGGGCGGCACCGACGGGGTGATCAAGGCGTTCATCGACGCCAAACGGCCGGTGCCGCCGGTCGCGGGCGAGGCCGAGAACGGCTTCCGCAAGTTCATGCTCGGCTACCAGGGCACGAAGGTGGAGGGCCTGTCGATCGGCCAGCCGCCGTTCCTGGGCGTGATCGGGCTCGAGCTGGCCCGCCAGATCCTCAAAGGCCAGCACTCCAAGGACGACATCACGATCCCGTTCCCCAAGGTGACCGACCAGACGGTCAAGGCGGGCGAGACCGTGTTCCAGAACCAGGCGGACAGCTTCTTCACCGACTTCACGGACTCCGGCCCCAACGCCACCGTGAAGCTCTGCGTCAACGCCGCCCTGACCGGTAAGCCGTGCCCGGGCTCGCTGGACGTCAAGCTGCCGAGCTAGTGGACGCCGCTGGAGCCATCGAAGCGATCGGGATCTCCCGGTCCTTCGGTGGCGTGCGCGCGCTCCACGACGCGTCCTTCAGCGCCGGCTTCGGCGAGATCCACGCGCTGGTGGGCGAGAACGGCGCCGGCAAGAGCACGCTGATCAAGATCATGTGCGGCGTGCTGCGTCCGGACGCGGGGACGCTGCGGCTGCGCGACGAGGAGCTGCAGCTGAGCGGCCCCGCCGACGCGCAGGCCCGCGGGATCGGCACGGTCTTCCAGGAGCTCAGCCTGATGCCCTGGATGACGGTGGCCGAGAACCTGCTGCTGCGCGACGCGCCGCGCGGCCGCGGCCGGCTGATCCGCCGGCGCGCGCTGGCCGGCCGCGCCGACGAGATCTTCGCGTCCTTCGGGGTCGAGGGCATCGACCCGCTCGACCTCGTCTCCAGCCTGTCGGTCGCCCAGCGCCAGGTGATCGAGATCGTGCGCGCGCTGCGCCGGCGGCCCGAGGTGCTGTTCCTCGACGAGCCGACCGCGGCGCTGCCCGAGCGCGAGGTGCAGTGGCTGTTCGCGCTCGTGCGCCGGGTGCGCGACGAGGGGGCGTGCGTGATCTTCACCTCGCACCGCTGGCGCGAGGTGGAGGACCTGGCCGACCGGATCACGGTCTTCCGCAACGGCGAGCACGTCGCCACGCGCACCGAGCTCGGCGAGACCGAGGCCGTGTCGCTGATGACCGGCCGGACGATCGACCGCGCCTACCCGCAGCCCCCGCGGCTGGCCGAGGATGCCGCGGAGGTGCTGGAGGTCGAGGCGCTGCAGGGCGAGGGCCTGCGCGACATCTCGCTCGTGCTGCGCCGCGGGGAGATCCTGGGCATCGGCGGGCTGGCCGGCCAGGGCCAGCGCGAGCTGTTCATGACGCTGTTCGGGGCGCGGCGCTCCACCGGCGGCGAGGTGCGCGTCGGCGGCCGGGCGCGGCGGCTGCGCCGCCCCGCGGACGCCGTGAAGGCGGGCATGGGCATCGTGCTCGTGCCCGAGGACCGCAAGGCGGAGGGGCTGCTGCTGCCGATGTCGGTGAAGGACAACCTCACGCTCGCCGTGCTCGACGAGGTCAGCACGGCCGGGGTGCTGAGCCCCGGGGCCGAGATGCGGCGGGTGCGCGCGATGGTCGACCGCCTCGGCATCCGCACCACGCGCCCGGCCGTGCAGGAGGTCGGGACGCTGTCGGGCGGCAACCAGCAGAAGGTGCTGATCGGCCGCTGGCTGGTGGCCGGACCCGAC
>JAICUS010000186.1 GCA_025935735.1 Solirubrobacteraceae bacterium
CCACTTCCCTACCCAGCCGCAGTTCGCCGGGGGCAACAAGGCGCCCGGGGGGCCGACCGCCGCCCTGCCCAGCGCAGTGCGCCGGGGCCAACGACGCGCCCGGGGCCGACCGCCGCCCTGCCCAGCCACGGCTCGCCGGGCCCGCCCCCACGGCCGGGGGCGCGACCGGCCGCCGCCGTCGCTATCCTCGCGGCCGTCCGTGCGCCGCTCGACCGCCATCCGCGCGGCCGCCTGCACGGCGCTCGCCGCCGGCCTCGCCGCGCCGCTGGTGCGCCGGCGGCTCCGCCTCAAGCCACCGGTGGTGACCGCCGTGGCGGCCACCGCCCCGCTCGCGCTGGTGGTGCTCGTGCCGCGCTCGCGCGCGCGGGATGTGGGGGTGTGCGCGCTGCAGATGTGGGCCTATCTGGCCACGTACTCGATGCCCAACGACGACCCGGAGCGGCTGCGGGCGCGGGTCAGGGTCGGCTATCCGGTCAACGCGGACAAGCTCCTGGGCGGCGGCACGACGCCGACCCTGCGGCTGCAGCGCGCGTTCGGCACGCCCGGGCGCTTCGCGACCTGGGAGAAGGTCCTCGTGTGGTCGCACTGGCTGTGGTTCGCGTTCCCGCACGGGACGGCGCTCTACGTGCTCCTGCGCCACCGCGACCGCTTCCCGCGGGCGGCCGCGCAGATCTACGCCACGTTCGACATCGGCGTGATCGCCTACTGGGCGGTGCCGACCGCGCCGCCGTGGTTCGCCGCCCAGCGCGGGCTGATGGCGGACGGCCGCACGCCCGAGTTGCGGCGGATGATGGTCGAGTACGGCGAGCAGTTCTGGCGCCACTTCTGGGAGCCGCTGTACCGCTTCCTGGGCGGCAATCCGCTGGCGGCCATGCCCTCGCTGCACTTCGCCACCTCGGTCACCGCGGCGCACGTGCTCAGCGGCACCGGCCCTAAGGCGGGCGCGTTCGGCTGGGCCTACGCGGGCACGCTCGGGGTCGCTCTCGTCTACCTCGGGGAACACTATGTCGTGGACCTCGCGGCGGGCCTGGCGCTCGCGGAGGCGATCCAGCGGGCCACGCCGCTCGCGGCGCCCGATGCGGCGCGGCTGTCCCGGCTGGTGCAGGCGCTGGAGGCCAAGGCCCGGGCGTAACGGATCCGCCGCTCGCGGTACTATACAAAGTAAAGCTTAGGGTGAAAGGGAACCATGGCGGACGTCGAGAACGTGATCATCATCGGCAGTGGGCCGGCCGGCTACACAGCCGCGCTGTACACGGCCCGCGCGAACCTGAACCCCCTGGTCATCGAGGGGTTCCTGTGGGGCGGCCTGCTCCAGCAGACCACCGACGTCGAGAACTACCCCGGTTATCCCGAGGGGATCATGGGCCCGGAGATGATGCAGCAGTTCCGCGACCAGGCGGAGCGCTTCGGCACGCGGTTCATCACCGAGAACGCCACGAAGGTCGAGTGGGGCGAGAACGGCGAGCCGCACACCGTCTGGGTCGACGAGGACGCCTATCAGGCCCGCGCCGTGGTCCTGGCCATGGGCGCCGAGCACAAGAAGCTCGGCGTGCCGGGCGAGGAGGAGCTCGGCGGCCGCGGCGTCTCCTACTGCGCCACCTGCGACGCCGCGTTCTTCAAGGAGCGCACGACGATCATCGTCGGCGGCGGCGACTCGGCGATGGAGGAGGCGATCTTCCTGGCCAAGTTCTCCTCGAAGGTGACGATCGTGCACCGGCGCGACGAGTTCCGCGCCTCGAAGATCATGCTCGAGCGCGCCCGCGCGGTGGAGAACATCGAGTTCCTCACGCCCTACGTGGTCGAGGAGTTCCTGGCCGGCGAGGGCGGGCTGCTGGACCGCGCGCGGCTGCGCAACACCGAGACCGGCGAGGAGCGCGAGCTGCCGATGGCCGGCGCGTTCATCGCGGTCGGCCACGAGCCGCAGTCGGAGATCGTCGACGGCCTGGTCGACACCGACGGCGACGGCTACGTCAAGACCGAGGGCAAGTCGACGCGCACGAACGTCCCGGGCGTCTTCGCGGCCGGCGACCTGGTCGACCACACCTACCGCCAGGCGATCACCGCGGCCGGCTCCGGGTGTCAGGCGGCGCTGGACGCCGAGTGGTACCTGCGCGACAACCCGCTCGTCCCGACTCCCCCGTCGCTCGAGGGCACCGGCGACCTGGCGGAGGCGCAGTGGGCGCCGGAGGCCGCGCGCTCCTAGCGAGCGGCGCCCTGAGGCCCGACGCGCAGCGTGTAGCGGCGGTCCTGGTAGACCGAGCGGCCCTGCGGGCGGACCATCACGTAGTAGGAGTGCGCCGCCTTGCCGGTGTTGCGGATCGTGGCGTGCTCGGTGTGCTTTGCGCCGTTGCGGTGCGAATAGGCGAGCCGGTGGCGCATGTCGTTAATCGACTTCGCGCTCGCCTTGAAGACCTCGAGCTGGATGTCGCCGAAGCGCGGGACGCCGGAGATCTTCGCGCGGTGGTGCGACGGGACGACGACCCGGTAGACGTCGACCGGGTCCTCCTCCTTGTCCAGGAGTGCGTCGAAGCGGGTCGGCTGCTTGCCGCCGGACCACACCGGGACCGCGGGCGTGCCGAACGCCTGCCCGTTGACCCAGGCGATGTTGTCGTTGGGCTCGCCGGGGTCGTGCGCGGGGAGGCGGTCCGACGGCACCGAGAGCGCGTTGCCGACGTCGAGCACGCCGAAGCCGGTCAGCGAGTCCCAGCCCTTGCGGCCCACGTCGCGGGCCGACAGGCGCACCGCCTGCTCGACCTGGTCGGGCTGCAGGTCGGGCCGCGCCGCGCGCACCCAGGCCATCGCCGCCGACACCATCGGGGCGGAGAAGCTCGTGCCCGACAGCACCTGGTAGCCGTCCTTGACGCCGTCCTCGTCGAGCGCCGGCGGCACCGCCGTCTCGATGTTCACGCCGGGGGCCGAGAGGTCGACCCAGTCGTTGGCGTTGGAGAACTCCGCGCTGCGGTCCGCGCTGTCGGTGGCCGCGACCGTGATCACGTGCGGCAGGTTCGCGGGGTACTCGAGCGGGTTGCCCTCCTCGAACTCGTTGCCCGCCGCGGCGACGGGGATGATGCCCTTGGCGACGCCGTAGTAGATCTGCACCTTCTCCGGCGCGCACAGCGTGTCCGAGCCGTAGCTCATGTTGATCACGGCGGCGCCGGCGGCGATCGCCCGGGCGATCGCCTGGCCGGATGCGGCGCAGGTGAAGCTGTCGTTGTCGGACGCCCCGGAGGTGTCCAGCGGCACGTTCAGCGCCCGCGCGCCCGGCCAGACGCCGAGGATGCCCACGCCGTTGGCCGGCGCGGCCGCGACCGCCGCGGTGGCCGTGCCGTGCAGGTTGGTCACCGGCTGCGTGCCGAGCTTGGTGAAGTACGGGTCGCCCGTCCACTCAGGGTGCGTGGTGTCCGCCGCGGCGTCGACGAGCGCGATCAGCGGGCTGGTGGGCGTGACCGGCGGCGGCGTCAGCGCCGGGTCGGCCACCACCTTGCGCCAGCCGTTCGGGAAGCCGGACAGCGGATCGTCGGCCACCTGCGCGGGGTGGACGTAGACGTTCGGCTGGGCGTAGACGAGCAGGTGGCGCGCCCGCAGCGCGCCGGCCATCGCCCGCGCGCGGCCGATCGCCACCGTGTAGCCCCCGAGCCCGATGTGCTGCGCATGGAAGCGCCGGGCGATCCGGGCGGCCTGCGCGCCAGGTCGCGCCCCCACGATCCACGTGTCAGGATCCGAACTCGCGGACGCGATCGTGGCGAAGCCCGGCAGCTGCATCGGCCAGTCCGACGCCCGCGCCGGAGCGGCGAGGGCGAGCGCGGCAAGCAGCGGTGCGAGGAGGAGGGGAGCGCGGGTCACGAGGCGGAGAACACTGCGGGCGGGGGATCGGAGCGCACCCGGTGTATCGGCGCCAGCGTAGCGACGAATAAATGCTCGGGGGCCCGCCCGACCGGCGGAGAACGTCATGTAACGTCGCCGGCTGTCCGAGCTTGCGAGGACGGCAAGGCGAAAGCGTTCACTTCGGTCGGGCACCCCTAGACTCCGCCGGCGGTGAACGTGTTCACGGTCGTCTGCGGCGGTCTGCTCGTGTTCTTCGTGGTCGGGACGCTGGCGCTGGGCCTGTTCTCGCGCCGCTCGCCGCTGGACATCCTCGACTGGAAGCCGACGCGCTCGCCGGACCTGGAGGCGGCCAACGAGGTCGACGACGTGGCGCAGATGATCGCCGCCCAGAACGAGCTGCGCCGGCGGCGCGGCAAGCCGGAGCGCACGCAGGAGGAGGTCGAGCTCCAGTTGCTGCGCGACCAGGCCGCGCTGCGGCAGCTCCGCGAGCAATCGTGGCGCGAGCCCTGATCATTCCCTGCGGCTGCCGCGGGCGCGCGCTGGCCCGCGAGCTGCGCGCCGCGGGCCACGCCGTGCGCGCCACCACGCGCGACCCGGCGCACGCGGCGGCGATCGCCGAGGCGGGCGCCGAGCCCTACGTCGGCGACCCCGACCGCATCGGGACGCTGATGGACGCCCTCCACGGCGTCACCGTGGTCTGCTGGCTGATGGGCACGCTGCCGGTCCCCGAGCTGCACGCCGGCCGCCTGCGGATGCTGTGGGAGAAGCTCGTCGACACGCCCGTCCGCGGAGTGCTTTACGAGGGCGCGCTGCCCGAGGGAGAGCAACTCGCGCGCGCGTGTGCGGAGACGTGGCAGATCCCGCTGGAGATCCTGCGCGCCGACCCTCGCGACCACTCTGTCTGGCTGCCCGCCGCGGTCGCCGGCGTGGATCGGCTCCTCGGCTACACTTGAAATACCGAAAAGCCGGTAGGAATTGAGTTCGAAGGAGGAGGCCGCCATGGCCGACTACGTCAACGACGTGCTCGTCGACACGCAGTGGGTGCAGGATCACCTCGACGATCCGGGCGTGCGGATCGTGGAGGTCGACGAGAACCCGGCGCTCTACGCCGAGGCCCACATCCCCGGCGCGATCGGGTTCGACTGGAAGCGCGACCTGCAGGACCAGGTCAAGCGCGACTTCCTCGGGCCGGAGGCGTTCGGCGAGCTGCTCGGCTCGCACGGGATCTCCGACGACCACACGATCGTGCTCTACGGCGACCGCAACAACTGGTTCGCCGCCTACACGTACTGGTACCTGAAGTACTACGGCCACCACGCCGTCAAGCTGGTCAACGGGCCGCGCGAGAAGTGGATCGCCGAGGACCGGCCGACCACCGGCGAGGTCCCGTCGTTCCAGCCGGCGACGTTCACCGCGCGGCCGGGCGACGACACCATCCGGGCGCGGCGCGAAGAGGTCCTGGCGGCGCTGGGGTCCTCCACCAAGCTGGTCGACGTGCGCGCGCCGCAGGAGTACTCGGGCGAGCTGATCGCGATGCCGGGCTACGAGCAGGAGGGCGCGCAGCGCGGCGGCCACATCCCGGGCGCGGCGTCGGTGCCGTGGGCCCAGGCGGTGCAGGAGGACGGCACGTTCAAGAGCGCCGACGACCTGCAGCAGCTCTACGCGTCCAAGGGCGTGACCAACGGCGAGCCGATCATCGCCTACTGCCGGATCGGCGAGCGCTCGGCCCACACCTGGTTCGTCCTGCACGAGCTGCTGGGCAAGCCGGACGTCAAGAACTACGACGGCTCGTGGACCGAGTGGGGGAACCTGGTCGACGTGCCCATCGAGAAGCCCTAGATCCGTCTCAGGAGGTCGGCGACGATCCGGGCGGTCGCGCCCCAGATCATCGCGTCGCCGACCTCGTAGGTGTCGGTGCGGAAGGGGATGCCCTTCCGCACCAGCCGCTTCTCGGCGTGGGCCGCGCGGACCTCCTCCAGGGCCAGCTCGAGCACCTCGGCCACCTCGCGGGCCTGCGGCACCCACTCGGTGCCGGGCTCGATCACCCCGACGAACGGATAGATCGCGTAGTTGGTGACGAACGTGCCGACGGGCTTCAGGGCGCCGACCACGTCGACGTCGCCGGGCGGCAGCCCGATCTCCTCGTGGGCCTCCCGCAGCGCCGCCTCCAGCAGCGTCTCGCCCGGCTCCCGGCGCCCGCCGGGGAACGAGATCTCGCCGGCGTGACGGCTCAGGTCGTCCCGGCGGCGGGTGAACACCGCGTGGGTGACGCCGCCCGCGTCCACGTACAGCGGGACGAGCACGGCGGAGTGCGTGCGCCCGCCCTGGACCTCCATCGCCTGCGCCTCCTCGGGGTCCAGGAGCGCGCCGGCCAGATCCTCGCGGAGGCTGCTCAGGTGAGCTCGACCCGCTCTTCGAAGGCCACCTCGCCCTCGAGCGTGCGGTGCACCGGGCACTTGGCCGCGATCACCTGCAGGCGCTCCACCTGCTCCTCGCTGAGGTGCGCCGGCATCTTCATCACCAGCTCGAAGCGGGTGGGGCAGCCGCGCTCGGCGGGCGTGTAGCGGCAGTCGACCTCGAGGCCGTCGACGTCCCAGCCCTTGCGGTCGGCGTACATCTCCATCGTCACCGCCGTACAGGAGGCGAGCGAGGCGGCGAGCAGCTCCTGCGGGCTCGGGCCCTGGTCGGAGCCGCCCTGCGCCTCCGGCTCGTCCACCGTGAGCTGGTGGCTCCCGATCTGGAGGTCGTGCTGGAAGCCCCGCCGGCGGCGCGCGACGGCGCGCATCTTGCCGGCTACGGCGTGGGCTGAGCGGTTGATCAGGGCCATCTCTCCTCCAGGGGATTGAACACCATCCCCGTCAGTACCTTCGGGTAGAAATACGTCGACTTCGGCGGCATGTTCTCCCCTGCCGCCGCGACGTCGCGGACCCGCTCGACGGGGGTCGGCGCCATGAAGAAGGCCGCGTCGGCCTCCCCGGCGTCCACCCGCGCGCGGGCGTCCTCGGCGGTCCGGGCGTAGTCCAGCCCGTCGAGGTGGCTGATGTCGTCCTCGGTCATGCCCAGCGCGCCCTGGAGCACCAGCGCCTCGAGCACCGCGGTGTCGAGCCGGCGGTAGGGCTCCGGCTTGCCGGGCAGGGCCGCGTCGGCGATCGCGGGGTCGCGCAGCGTCAGCATCCGCGCGGTTCCGTCGTAGTAGCCGATGCGGACGCGGTCGGACGGCTCGGGCTCGAGCTCGCCGGTCGGCTCCGCGATCCAGTCGCGCTCCAGCGCCGCGCGCAGTGCCGTCTTCTTGGCCTCGTCCAGCCCGAGCACGAGCCGGTGCGTGGGGAAGACGGTCAGCCCCGGGTCCTGAAGGGCGACGAGGCACATCAGCACGTGGTCGGCGCCCGCCGGCGCGCCCGGCTCTTGCGCGAACACCCGCGCGGTCTCGTAGCGGTGGTGGCCGTCGGCGATCAGCAACTCGGCGGGGGTCAGCGCGTCGTGCACGGCGGCGATGGCCGTGGGGTCGGTCACGCGCCACAGCCGGTGCACGGTGCCGTCGGCCTCGGTAACCTCGCCCCACGGCGCGCCGCCGGCGTGCGGCGCGACCGCGCCCCAGGCGGCGCCGGCCGGGTCGTCGTAGAGGCTGAAGATGGGGGACAGGTTGGCGCGCGTGGCCCGGGTGAGCCTGAGCCGGTCCTCCTTCGGGCCGGGGTGCGTGCGCTCGTGCGGGCGGATGCGGCCGGGGCCGTAGTCCTCCACCTTCACGCGCGCGAAGATGCCGTGGCGCGTGCGGGCTTGTCCGTCCGGCCCGGTGTAGGCCTGCGCCAGCGCCCACAGCGCCGGCTCGGAGTCGCGGACGACGATCCCGCCGGCCGTCCACTCGCGCAGGACGCCGGCGGCGTGGGCGTACGGATCGCCCCCGTTGCGCGGCAGGTCGACCTCGACGACGTTGTACGGCGAGCGGCGCACGAGCTCCTCCCGCTGCGCCGCGTCGATCACGTCGTAGGGCGGCGCGGCGACGGGCTGCAGGCCCCCGGTGCGGGCGAGGTCGTAGTGGAGCGCCTGGAAGGGCTGGACGTCGGCCATCTCCCGCCGAGTCTACGAGCCCGATGAGCGCTCACGGCGCTCGTAGGCGGATGTGCTACAGGCGGACGCCGAAGTCCAGCGTGTAAGTGGCGCCGACGGTGTCGTCGGTCGGCACGCCCAAGTGGATGCCGATGCCCACCTCGCGGTAGGCGCGCTTGAGGATGTTCGCCTTGTGGCCCGGCGAGTTCATCCAGGAGGTCATGACGCCGTCCGGGGTGGAGAGGTCGCCGGTGCCCCAGGCGAGGTTCTCGCCCAGCGTCCAGCCGTCGCTGCGCTTGACGTAGTGGGCCGAGACGATGCGGTCGACGAACGTGTAGCCGGCCGGCGTCGTGTGATCGAAGTAGCCCTCGGAGACCATGTCGCCGGAGTGGCCGAGCGCCGCCTTGTCCAGGCGGGCGTTCTCCTTGAGCGCCGGCAGGCCCTGCTCGGCCCGGACCTGGTTGTGCAGGCACAGCACGGCCGCGCGGATCACCGGCAGGTTGTCCGCCGTCGGCATGACGTCGGTGTTGGCGCAGGCCTGCGCGGCCACGGCCTTCGCCCGGTGCTTCTTCTTGTGGTGCTTCTTCTTCTTGGTCGCCTTGGTGGGACGGTGGTCGCCCAGCGCGATGACCGCCCGGACGGGCTTGCCGTGCTTCGCCTCCGCGCCGGCCGGCAGGACCAGCAGGGCCACCAGGACGGCGGCGGGCAGGATGCGGCTCAGGATCTTGGCGGCGGGCACGGCGGTTGAACCTCCGTCGGGTCGGGAGCGGCTCCGCTTCGACCCGACGTGCCCGTGGCACGAGTTCCTTCGGCAGCCCGGCTGGCTCGGTGAGCCCCGTGGCTTTGCGCCCCGCCCTCGCGGACGGTTTGCCATTTCGGGAGGCGAGAGCCTTGTTGCCCTTCTGATCGGCAACCGCCTCCGGAAATTGAGCAACCGCTGCCATACTCGGCACCTGACGGGGCGTGGCGCAGCCTGGTAGCGCGCGTGCTTTGGGAGCACGAGGTCCCGGGTTCAAATCCCGGCGCCCCGATGCCGGCGCAGCGTGTGCTAGCGGCGGCGCAGGACGCGCACGGTGATCGTGCCGGGCGGGACCTCGGTGAGGCCGGCGTCGCGGACCTCGGCGACGCACTCCTCGGTGCCGGTGAGCGCGTCGAACGCAGCCTCGCCGGGCGCGATGACCCGGGCGGGGCAGCCGGCGCGCACCCAGGCCTGGTCGGTCGCCGCCATGACGGCCCCGTGGGCGATCTGGGCGAGCGTCTTGCCCGTGCTCATCGTCACGCGCGGGTTGAGCGCGTAGGTCACCGGCCCGCGGCCGTCGGGCGGCGGCGGGACCAGCTCGGTCGACATCGCCTGCAGGCGGGTGAGCGCCTCGCCGCGCTCGGAGCGCCGGCGCGGCGGCAGCGCGACCACGGCGTCGTCGTCGCCGGCGTGCGGCTCCTCCAGCACCCGCGCCCACTGGCTCGGGCTGCGCGCCCGCAGCACGACCTTGCCGGGCCGCGGCGTCCACTCGGCGATCGCCTCGGCGTGCGAGTCGGCGAACTCACGCAGGCACTCCACGGCCGCCGCCCCGGCCAACTGGCCGAGGCGATCGAGCTCCTCGATGGCGCCGCGGCGGACGACGAGGTACATCCGCAGCGGGTCCACGCGCTCAGCGTACGGACACGGCCCGGCTCGCGCTGCCGGCGCGGTGGGCCGCGTCGCCGGCCTTGTCGTATCGTCCGAGCGGTGCGCGCCTTCGCCTCCGACAACTACGCCCCCGTCCTGCCCGAGGCCCTCGCGGCCATCGCCGGCGCCAACCACGGCCATGCCATCTCCTACGGCGCGGACGAGGTCACCGCGCGGCTCCAGGGCTTGGTGCGCGCCGAGTTCGGCGACGACGCGGCCGCCTTCCCCGTGTTCAACGGGACCGGCGCCAACGTCGTGTCGCTGCGGGCGCTGCTGCGGCC
>JAICUS010000057.1 GCA_025935735.1 Solirubrobacteraceae bacterium
CGTGCAGCAGGTCCTCGACCTCGGCCGGGAAGACGTTCTCGCCGCCCGAGACGATCATGTCGTCGTCGCGGCCGTCGATGAACAGCCGGCCGTCCTCGTCGAAGTGGCCGACGTCGCCCGAGGACAGCAGGCCGTCGATCTCGTCCTTGTTGCCGCCGCCCGTGTAGCCCTCGAACTGGACGGCGTTGCCGACGAAGATCCGGCCGCTCTCCCCCGGCTCGACCGGCTTGCCCTCCTCGGAGTAGATCTTCACCACGCTGTCGCGCGGCGGGCGCCCGGCGGTGCCCGGCGCCTCGCGCAGGTCGCGCGGCGTGGCGATCGTCGCCCAGGCCACCTCGGTGGAGCCGTAGAGGTTGTAGAGGTTCTCGCCGAAGTGGTCCATCCAGCGGTCCGACAGCGCGCCCGGCAGCGCGCTGCCCGACACCGGGACGGCCTTGACCTTGGAGAGGTCGTAGCGGTCGAGGATCTCGTCGTCGAGCTCGAGGATGCGCTGGATCATCACCGGCACGACCACCAGCGCCGTGCACTCGTGCTGCGCGGTCAGCGACAGCGTCGCCTCCTCGTCGAACTTGCGCTTGAGCACGACCGTCGAGGCCAGGCTGATCCCCAGCGCCCAGTTGGCGAACCCCCAGGCGTGGAACAGCGGCGCGGCGATCATCGTCCGCTCGCGGGCGCGCAGCGGGATCACCGACAGCAGCGAGGCGATCGGGTCGACCGTCTTGGGCATCGAGCGCTCGGCGCCCTTCGGCGTGCCCGTGGTGCCGGACGTGAGGATGATCGCCCGCCCCTGCTGCGCCGGGGGCGAGACCTCGGCGGTGTCGCCGCGGTCGATCAGGTCGTCCAGCAGCGGGTCCGACACCTTGCCGTCCTCGGGCTCGTGCCAGGCGATGAACCGCTTGCGCCGGCGCGAGGCGTCGTGCAGGACCTCCTCGAACTCGTGGTCATAGACGACGGCTTTGGGCTTCTCGCGCTTGGCCACGTCGGCCAGCTGCGGGCCGGAGAACGCCGTGTTGAGGAACAGCGCGTTGGCGCCGAGCTTCGAGCAGGCCACCACGGCGTCGACCCAGCCGCGGTGGTTGCGGCACATCACCGCGACGTTGTCGCCGGCCTGCAGGCCCTCGGCGCGCAGCGCGTGCGCCAGCGCGTTCGTGCGCTCGTCGACCTCGCGGAAGGAGAGCGTGCCCAGCTCGTCGATCACCGCCGGCTCGCCGGGGAAGTTGCGGGCGGCCGCCGTGTAGCCGGCGGCGGGCGTGGTGCCGAACCGCAGCAGCGCCCGCGCGGTGTTCCACAGGTGGTCGGGGCGCTCGGGCTGGACGATGCCGGCGCGCGTGAGCGTCACGAGCGTGTGCAGCTTCGTGGTCGCCTCGGTCACCAGTTGCCTCGGATCCGGCAGGGACGGCAGCGTCGGCACGGGTCTCCTCTCCTATCTGGACGGCAGCGTCATACCCGATGGAAGCTCACCCGTGTCGATCATGCGCCGGATCTCGGCGGCGCGGCGCGGGTTCAGGTAGACGTGGCGCTGGCCGACGGACGGCTTCTCGTCCAGCAGCCCGGCGTCGAGCAGCGCCTCACCGGCCTCCATGGCCAGCGCGCGGTCGTTGCCGGCGAAGCCGCGGGCGAGGTGGGCGAACTCGGTGTGGTAGCCGCCCCACTTGCCCATCCCGTCGAGGCGCTGGAGGATGCGGCGGGCCACGCGTCGCCCCGGGTCCGGGTCCTCGTGCGGGCGCGCGACGCCGTCGCCGCGGCCCAGCAGCGCGAGCAGCGCGTCCTCGTGGGCCTCGACGTCGGCCGCGTCGGCCGGGTGGCCGCCCAGGCGGGCGACGGCCTCGGCCACCCGCAGCGGGTGCCCGTCGCCGATCGGCGCGCGCAGCTCGACGTCGTCGATCACGCCCGCCGGGAGCGCGTACGCGCGGGCGCGCAGGCGGTCGACGTTGGCCGCGTGCTCGTCGAAGGCCAGCTCGACCAGGTCGGGGTCCAGCGTCCCCGGGAACCCGAGCACGAGGAAGCCGCCGGCCAGCTCGCCCGCCCGCAGCAGCAGCTCGCCGGGCGGACCGGGCTCGGCCAGCTCGACGAGCGCGCCCACGGTGGCGGCGACGAGCAGCCACTCGCGGCCGCCGGCGACCTGCGGGTCGGCGCGCAGGGCGGCCTCGGCGGGCGTGGCGGCGAGCAGGACGCCGCCGTGCTCGGCGATCCCGACCTGCACCGGCTCCTCGCGCGAGCCGGAGCGCGCCTTGGCCATCTCGGCCCGGCCGGCGCGCAGCGCGGAGGCCAGGACGTCGCGCAGCCGCGCGGTGGCGGTGGCGGGGGCCGAGGCGCCGCCACAGGCGTCCAGCTCGGCCTCCAGCGCGTTCACATCTCTACGGTACCTCCATGGCTGTGACGCGCCGGAACGTGGTGGCCCGGGGCCGGGTGCAGGGCGTGTTCTTCCGCGACTCGACCCGCCGCGAGGCCGAGCGCCGCGGCGTGGCCGGCTGGGCCACGAACCGCTCCGACGGCGCGGTCGAGGCCGTCTTCGAGGGCTCCGAGGACGCTGTGGAGGCGATGGTGGAGTTCGTCCGCCGCGGGCCCGGGCACGCCGAGGTCTCCGGCGTCGACGTGCGCGCGGAGGATCCGGAGGGCCTGCAGGGCTTCTCCGTCCGCTAGCCGCCGTAGCGTGAACGGCTCGATGGAAGCCGCCACGCCACTGCGCCAGCCCCGGGTCCACGTCCTGATGGGCCGCCTGATCGTCGAGAACGTCGTCGTGGACGACCCGGCGGCGGCCGCCTTCGTGGCCCGCCGCGTCGACGCCGGCGAGGACCCGGCGCGCGTCGTGGCGGACGCCGTGGAGGTCGGCGCGCGCGTGCTGGAGCGCGAGCAGGCCGCGGTGGACGCCGAGTTCGTGCGCAACGAGCTCGAGCGTGTGTCCGGCGAGGTCGAGCGCGCGTTCACCGACAAGGCGCGGATCGTGGCCGAGTTCTTCGGCGCGAAGGTCGACGAGGTGTTCGGGCCCGAGGACGGGCACCTGGCCAAGGAGCTGCAGAAGCTGTTCGGCGAGGGCTCCACGGCCGCCGTCCAGCACCAGCTGCGCCAGGTGATGGCCGACCAGTCGGCGCGCATGCGCGAGGACCTGCTCAAGCAGTTCTCCTCGGCCGACGGCTCCAACCCCCTGGCCGACTTCAAGGCCGCCCACCTGCGCGCCGCGCGCGAGGCCGCCGGCCGCCAGGAGCAGCAGCTGGAGGAGGTGCGCAAGCAGATGGTCGCGCTGCAGCTGGAGCTCCAGAAGCTGCAGTCGGAGAAGGCGCGGGCCGCCGACGTCGCGGCCGAGCACGACCGCTCCACCGCCAAGGGCCGCCCGTATGAGGAGGCGGTGGCGGAGGCCGTGGACGCGATCGCCCGCGGCCAGGGCGACGACTGCGACGCGGTGGGCGACTTCCGCGGCCTCGGCGGGCGCAAGGGCGATGTCGTGGTGGACATCGACGGCTGCTCGGGCGCGCCGCGGGGCCGGATCGTCTTCGAGGCCAAGAACTCGCGCCGCTCGCGCAAGGAGGCGCTGGCCGAGCTCGAGGAGGCGATGGCCACCCGCTCGGCCGACTACGGCGTCTGGGTCGTCCCGGCCGAGGACAAGCTGCCGGCCCGCGCGCCCGCGCTGCGCGAGGTGGGCGGCGACAAGCTGTTCGTCGTCTTTGACCCCGAGGACGGCGCGCGGCTCGCACTCGAGGTCGCCTACTCGCTCGCGCGGGCCCGCGTGCTGATGGCCAAGGGCGGCGTCGAGGGGCTGGACACGGCCGCGCTGCGCGCCGAGGCCGAGCGCGCGCTGGGCGCGATGGAGGACGTCCGCCGCGTCAAGCTCCACCTGACCAACGCCTCCTCGGGGATCGAGGAGGCGCGGCGGGTGGTGGAGGCGATGGCCGAGCGGGTGCGCGGCCATCTCGCCCAGATCGAGGCGCTGCTCACGGACGCGCAGGGCGAGGCGTAGGGCGTCGCTCGTGTGAATCTCGCCTGCGCCGCGAATTAGACTCGCGCCATGCGCGCACTCGTGACCGGAGGCGCGGGCTTCATCGGCTCTCATCTCGTCGACGCGCTGGTGCGGGCGGCAGACGATGTGACCGCGGTCGACGACCTCTCGCGGGGGACGCGGGGGAACCTGACGTGGGCGCTGGGCGCGGGCGCCGGTCTGGAGGTCGTGGATGTGACGGATTCCTCGAGCGTCGCGGAGCGTTTCGCGACGCTCCGTCCGGAAGTCGTCTACCACCTCGCGGCCCAGGTCGACGTCGCCCGCGCCGTCGCCGACCCGCTCCACGACGCGGCGATCAACGTCCTGGGGACCGTGACGACGCTCGAGGCCGCATGCCGGTGCGGCGCCCAGCGCTTCGTCCTGGCGTCCACCGGTGGGATCTACGGTGACGCGGCGACGATCCCCACTTCGGAGGACGCCCCCGTCGCCCCGCTGTCGCCGTATGGCGCGAGCAAGGCCGCCGCCGAGCACTACGTCGCCCTGTACGCGCGCCTGCACGGAATGTCGACCGTGTGCCTGCGCATGGCGAACGTCTACGGCCCCCGGCAGCTGGCGTCGGGGGAGGGCGGCGTGATCGCCCGGTTCTGTCGCGCCCGGACGCTCGGCGAGTCTGCGCCGGTGTTCGGGGACGGCCTGCAGACGCGCGACTTCGTCTACGTGACCGACGTCGCCGCCGCGTTCCTCGCGGCCGGCCGAGGTCGTGTGACCGGCTCGCTCAATGTGGGCAGCGGGCGGGAGACCACCGTGCTGGACCTCGTGCACGCGCTGGCGCTGCAGCCCGACCTGCGCCCCCGGCGTCTCGGCGAGGTCCACCGGTCCTGCCTCGACGCGGCCGCCGCGGCTCGGTGTCTCCCCTGGCGCCCGCGCACCGCGCTCGCCGTGGGTCTCGCAGAGACGCTGCGCTCAATCGGGGCGAGCCTCTAGCCGGCGGCTCCGACGCGGGACTGCCGCGCCCGCAGGTGCCGGAGGATGCTCGCCGCGGCTCGAGGGCCGGCGCCGCCATCCCAGAGGGGAATCCGGGGCGGGCGTCGCGGAACGGGTGCGTCGAGCGCGGAGGCGGTGGCCTCGCGCAGCGCCATGGGGTCGGTGCCGACCAAGCGGTTCGTTCCGGCCGTTATCGTGATCGGCCGCTCGGTGGTCGTGCGGTAGGTGAGGCAGGGCACGCCGAGCACCGACGTCTCCTCCTGGACGCCACCGGAATCCGTCACGACCAGGCGGGCGCTCGCCTCGAGCGCCAGGAACTCCAGGTACTCCAGCGGCGGCACGAGGTGCACGCGCTCGGGCATCGGGGTGTGCTGCGCCGCGAGCCGCGCGCGGGTCCGCGGGTGCAGCGGGAACACGACGGGCAGGCGCCGCGCGACGTCCTCCAGCACCGCAAGCACCTCCGCGAGCCGTTCCGGGGCGTCGACCAGCGCCGGTCGGTGCAGCGTCACGAGCACGAACCTCCGTGGCCGAAGACCCATGCGGCGGGGCGTTTCCGTGTCCTCGGCCGCGCCCCGGAAGGCCAGCAGCGAGTCGATCATGGTGTTGCCGACGAGCGCGAGGCGATCGCCCGCAACACCCTCCCGGAGCAGATTGTCGATCGCGCCCTGGGACGGGCACAGGAGCAGATCCGCCACGCGATCGGTCACCGCGCGGTTGACCTCCTCGGGCATCGTCCAGTCGCCGGAGCGCAGGCCCGACTCCAGGTGGATGACGTCGACTCCGAGCTTCGTGGCCGCGAGCGCCGCGGCCATGGTCGAGTTCACGTCCCCGGCGACGAGAACCGCGTGGCAGGGCTCCGCCGCCAGGATGCGCTCGACTCCTACGAGCACCGCCGCCGTCTGCTCGGCATGGGTGCCCGACCCGACGCGCAGTTGGAAGTCGGGCCGGGGCAGCGCGAGTTGGTCGATGAACGCCCCGGACAGCTCGCGGTCGTAATGCTGACCGGTGTGCAACATGCGCACGCGGACGTCCGGAACGTCGGCGAGCGCGTGCACCACCGGCGCGACCTTGACGAAGTTCGGCCGCGCCCCGACGACTACGAGCAGGTCGGAGCGCGCAGATCCGTCGGCGGGACCATCATGTGACTCAGCACGCCGGGACGGGTCGCGTCTTGTGATCATCCGGATGCGACTGCTCGCTTACACCGACTACATCTACCGGCGCGAGGGCTCGGCGGTCTACGCCGAACGCGCGTTCTCGCTGTTCCTCGAGCGCGTCGGACGAGAGCTCGGCGGCCTCACCGTCCTCGGCCGGCTCGATCCGCGTGCCGGGCCCGCGCACTATCGGCTCGCGGACGACGTGACGTTCGTGGCGCTGCCGTACTACGCGGCGCTGGTGAGCCGAAGCGCGGCGCGCGCGCTGCCACGAGCGCTGGCCCGCGGTTGGAGGGCGCTCGGCGACGTCGAGGCCGCGTGGCTGCTGGGACCCCACCCGTTCGCTCTCGGCTTCGCCGTGATGGCCTGGGCGCGCGGGCGCCGCGTCGTCCTGGGCGTGCGGCAGAACACGCCGGCGTATGTGCGCAGCCGGCATCCCGACCGGCGCCTCCTGCACCTCGCCGCGGACGCGATCGACGGCGGCTACCGGGCGCTCGCACGGGTCTGTCCGGTCGTCGTCGTGGGCCCGGAGATGGGCCGCCGCTACGCCGGCTCTCGGCGCTGCCTGGAGATCGCCGTCTCGCTGATCTCCGACGAGGACATGATCGACGCGCGGCAGTTCCGGGCGCGCGACTACGATCGCGAGTTGCGGCTGCTGAGCGTCGGCCGCCTGGAGGCCGAGAAGAACCCGCTGCTGCTGGCGGACGTCCTGGCCGAGCTGCACGCGGAAGACGCACGCTGGCGGCTGATCGTGTGCGGCGAGGGTCCGCTGCGTGAGGCGCTGCGCGCGCGCCTGGAGTCGCTCGGGCTGGGCCCGCACGCAGACCTCCGCGGGTACGTGCCGCTGCGGCCGGACCTCCTGCGTGTCTACTGCGACAGCCACGCCTTCCTCCACGTCTCGCTGACCGAGGGCGTACCCCAGGTCCTGCTCGAGGCATTCGCGACGCGGGTCCCGGTCGTCGCCACGGCGGTCGGCGGAGTGCCGGAGGCGGTCGCGGGCGCGGCGCTCCTCGTCCCACCGCGCGACGCCGCGGCGACCGCCGTCGCCCTCGCTCGCATCGCTGCGGACCCGGAGCTGCGCGAGCGCCTCACGTCCGCCGGGGCGGCGCGCGTGGCGGACCGCACGCTCGAGGTCGAGGCGCGGCGGGTCGCGCGCTTCATCGCGCAGATGCCCCCTGGGCGCTCGCCGCGACGATGAGCTCGTGCAGGCGGTCGAGCTGGCGCGAGCGCGCGTGCCGGCGGGCGGTCTCGCGCCCCGCGCGCCCGAGCGCCCGCGCGCGCTCACCGTCGCGAGCGAACTCGAGCACGCTCGCCGCGAGCGCCTCGCCGTCCTCTGGGGGGACGACCAGCCCGCAGCCCGACCCGCGGACGAGCTCCGCGGCCTCGCCGCGCACCGACGCGATCACCGGCCGGCCGACCGCCATCGCGTCGTAGAGCTTGGAAGGGATGAAGTCGTCGAGCAGCGGCTGCGCGCCCAGCGGCACGAGCAGCGCGTCGGCGGCCAGCAGCACCTCGCCGATCTGGCCGACCGGGACGCCGGGCCGCAGCTCGACGTTGTCCAGCCGGCGCACGTCGCGCGCGGCACGCAGCTCGGCGAAGCGTGGGCCGTCGCCCACGAGCAGGAAGCGCACCGGCTCGGCGCGCAGCCGCTCGGCCGCGTCCAGGACGGCGTCGAGCCCCTGCGCCACGCCGAGGTTGCCGGCGTACGCCACGACGAACGAGCGATCGGTGGGGCGCTCGGGGCCCGGCAGGCCGAGCAGCGCGTCGGACGCGCCGTTGGGCAGGTACTCGGCGACCGCGCGGCCGGCGATCCCGTCGATGTGCCGGCAGAACGCGCGCGTGGTGGTCGTGACGCGATGCGCGTGGGCGTAGAGGAAGCGCTCGCCGCGCCGCAGGGCCTGCAGCAGCCGGCGGTTCGAGAGCTCGCCGAGCGCCTCCGCCGCCGCCGGCCAGATGTCGCGGACGTCCAGCACGAGCGGTGTTCGGCGCGCCACGGCATAGGCTCCCGCCGCGAGCGACCCGGGCAGTGGCGGCGAGGACGTGAGCAGCACATCATGGCGCGGCAGCGTCGCGAGCGCCGCCGACGCGGCCGCTGCGAAGGACCCATAGAACGCGATGCGGCGGAGCTTCGACTTGCGCGGCGATGCGACCACCCACAGGCGTCGGATCGTCACGCGCTCCGCCCGATCGACGACGATCGGATGCCGCCCGTATCCGGAATGGAAGATGCCCGCCGGATGGTTCGGCTGCTCGCAGACGACGGTCAACTCATGGCCGCGTGCGGCCAGGCCGTCGACAAACGCACCGATCCGGTTCGGCGCGGCACCCAATTCTGGTGGAAAGTATTGCGAGACGACGAGCACGCGTGCCATTGCGAGTTTTCGTAGTATGCCTGTCGGTCAAGCAGTTAAGTCGGGGGATTACTCAGTGCGGGGGACACCAATGAGACGCATTGCGTAAGCACGGCATCTGACGCAAAGCACTTAAGTCGCACAGCGGCGCGTCCGATGCGTCCTCCATCCGGCTGGCGATTTTCGCCACCGACATAGTCGAAGTCCAACCAAGGAGCAACCTTGCGCCTACTGCAATGCGCCCGGCTGGCCGCCGGGCTGATAGTCGCTGCCGCGTTTCTGCCGCAGGCAGCTCAAGCAGCTGATACGAGCCCGCCGGCGGTCACGTGGGCAGCCCCGGTGAGCGGGGCGACGGTCAGCGGCCAGCTCAGCGAGACCGCCGGAAACTGCTACGTCAAGGCGAGCGATGCCAGCGGGATCGATCACGTCCAGTTCTACCTGGACGGGCGTGCTCTCAATGACGAGCACTACGCGCCCTATGCGTGTCTCTGGGACACGTCCACGGCGACCAGCGGAACCCACACGCTCACCGCCACGGCCTACGACACGACCGGCAACCGGAGCTCCGCCTCCACCACCGTGCAGGTGAGCAACGGTCGCGTCCTGTGGAAGGCCGACGGCGAGTCGTCGCTGGTCAACGAGTGGGCGTCATACGGCACCGCGCCGAACTGCGCGGTCACCAGCAACACGGTCTCGAGCGACCGCGACGCGTTCCGCGAGTCGTCCGTGAAGGCCAAGGGCTCGTATGCGTATGAGTTCATCGTCCACGACGGGGACAACTGCTACGGTGAGCGCGCGGAGCTCGGCGAGGCCCTGCCGTCGCGCACGAATTTCAGCGAATCGCGCCTGTTCAACGAGGGGGACGATCGCTGGATCTCCTTTCAGGTGAATCTCGGCAGCGACTACCCGGTCAGTACGCCGAACTGGAATCTCGTCGCGCAGTGGAAGCATCTTGTCGTCCCGCACGTCGTCGGCGTCTCGCCGGAAGTCGCACTCGAAGTGCACAACGGTCACTACTATCTGTCGAACAACGGCAATCCCGTCTGGATGGGGCCGATTGCGACGACAGGTCGCTGGGCGAAGTTCACCTTCCATATCAAGTGGAGCAGTCGTCCTTCGGTTGGCTTCGTGCAGATCTTCGGCGATCCGGACGGTTCCGGCGTCCGCCAGCTCCTCGCGCCCAAGTACATGAACACGCTGAGCCACACCACTGACGGCACGCCCGTGTCGGGCCACGCGCGGATCGGCATCTACCGGAACGCCACGATCAGCGGCACGGCGCATCTCTACTACGACGGCTACACCGTCGCCACGAGCCAGGCGGCGGCCGAGGCCAACGCGTTCTAGCCCCCGCTCGCTCCGGCGCCCTCGCGCATCGATGGCGAGGGCGCCGCGGGCCCGGGCAATCTCTCGGCTCTGTTGCGGCGCGTTCACGTGCCCTCTCGTGTCATCGCGAGGAGGCACGGACCCAGCGCCAGGAGCAACCACAGCTGCTTCGAGAACTCCGCCGAGATGAACACGTAGGCGGCGAGAATGCCGGCCACGCCGACAAGCCAGGCGCGACTGAGCACCTCCATCGGGACGTCTCCCTGGCGCTCGAACGCGCGTGCCGCGCGTAGGCCCGCTCCCATCGCGAAGCCGATCAACCCCAGGAACGCCAACGCGCCGAATACGCCCAGCTCCGCCAGAACGTTGAGGTATGTGTTGTGAGCGACCTTCGGCGTGCCGGCGACCAGGTCGCTTCGGGCAAGCTGCCCGGGGCGAAGGAGGTACCGGACCGAAGCCGTCGGGAAGTTTCCCGCGCCCACACCGAGCAGCGGCCGAGCCTCGACCATCCGCCAGCCCACCTTCCACACGTCGGTACGCCCGGTTCCACCGTCGCTGGCAGTGACCCGCTCGCGAGCCATCGGCGGCGCAACAACCAGGAAATATCCTGCACCGAGCAGCGCGATCACGACGCATACGGCGGCGACGATCGCACGCCAGCGGCCGGCCAGCACCAAGCCCGCGACGAGCATGACGGCCACCGCCAACAGGCCGCCGCGGGAGAGGCTCAACGCGATCCCGGCGGCGCTGAGGAGCGCTGCACCGAGGCCGAGCGCACGCATCCGAGTCGATCGACGATCGACGACAGCGAGCGCCACGGCAAGTGGCAGTGCGCTGCCCAGCACGGCGGCAAACTCGTTGGCGTCGCCGATCGTGCCTCCGACGCGCTCCAAGCCCGCTCCGGCGGACGAGGCCGGAAGGAGGATCCCGTATGCGGCCGAGACCGCGGACCCGGTCACGTAGGCGGCGACGACATACTGTAGATCGCGTCGACCGCGCACGACGTTGTAGACGATGACGAAGAGGACGGCGTTGAGCGCGTACCGGAACGTGGCAGCGATCGCGGCTGCGGGGGACCCTGCCCACGCCACGCTGGCCGCAGCAAGTGCGACCAGGCTGACGAGCAGCCACGCGGCGGCCGGGTGGGCAGCGAGCAAGCCTTGGCCGCGCCGTCCACTACGGGCCGTCACCGTCGCGACCCAGCCGAGCGCCAGCACGAGTCCTGCCAATTTCGTCAGACTGACAACGGGCCCGAGGGTCACCGGCAGCACTTCGACGAACGTGAAGACGACGAAGAGGCACAGACCGAGCCTCACGTCCACGACGCTCACAGCAGTGTAGGCCAACGCGATTGTGGCCGCGATCGCCAGCAGCGCGTTGACGCCCGCCAGTACCCCCAGGGCCGACCCCGTTGCCAAGACCGCGACAGCCCAACGCAATCCCGGAGTGGCGGTCCGCGCGATCACGGGCGTCGGCAGCTGTCCTGCCTCACTCACTCACCCCAGCGGCGTGGAGCAGCATAGTGAGCGACTCGGCAAGCATGTTTTGCTCGATCAGACTATGTTAGGTCCGAGATCTTCTCGACGATCATGGTGGTGCTCGTCTTCCGCATGATGCGTCGCGCCAACCGCGGCACGGCCATCTCTTCGGCGTCGAAGACGACGATGCGTACTGGGCCGCTCATCATCGCCATCTCTCTGAGCTCTTCGTTGGTGTAGTAGGAGACGACGGGCGGACCGATGTTGTTCCAGTAGCCGCCGATGGGTACCCGTCGGCTCGTGATCCGCGAGACGCCCTTCTTCAAGAAGAACAGGCCGTCCATGGCCCAGGACGGGTAGATGACCGGCTCCATCACAATCAGGTGGCCGCCGGGCGACAAGAGCCTGAGCGCATTCTCGAGGGCTGCCCGAGCGTAGGCGCGCGATGCACTTCTCGTGCGGCCGATCAGGTGGTGAAGGACGGCGGCTACAAGCACGAAGTCGAACGTTCGCCCGATCGTCGCCACGATCGATCGGTCGAAGATCGATCCCTGGTAGGTCTCACAACCAATGCGGCCGCGCGTGATCTCCAGGCAGCGGGAGCTTACATCCAGCCCGACCACCTCGCCGATGGGCGTCTGCTCGCGGAGGTGAACGAGCGTATTGCCGGTTCCGCATCCGAGATCGATCAGCGATGCGCCGGCGCTGGCGTGCGTTCGAACGAACGCCGTCGCTCGGTCGAGGCGCCCGACGCTGTACTCGGGCACGTGGGAGTCGAAGTACGCGATCGTCGCCTCGTCCCGAGGCGCCTGATCGATGGATTCCACTGCCCGAGACTACCGCAGCCCGGTCATTGCAGCGAGAAATCGGGGTCCCCAGCCGAGATCGTGCGACACTGTCGCTACCGATGCGGATGCGGATGAAGTCGGCCGGGTCCGCGGCGATCGTCGTCGCGGCGCTCTGCGTCGCGCTCGCTCTCACCGTCGACACACATCGGAGCTCCCTCGACCCGCGCGGTCGCGTGCTCTGGAAAGCGGACGCGCAGTCACCCCTGGTTGACGAGTGGGCGGAATACAGCACTGCCTTCCACTGTGGCCGGCTGACCACCGCCGTCCGGGGCGATCCGCGTGCGAAGCGCCTAGCCGGCCCGACCATGGCGGGTGCCGAGGTGTACGAGTTCACCGTGAGCGACGGTGACGACTGCTACGGCGAGCGCTCGGAGGTTGGACAGGCCCTGCCCTCGCGAGAGGACTTCAGCCACTCGCGTCTGTTTAATGACGACGACGATCGCTGGATCTCGTTCGCGGTCAAGCCGGGCCGCGATCTCCCCACTAGACGTCGAGCCCCATCGTCGGCCGGCTGAGCCAGCCGGCCCGCTGCGGAGAGGGAGGGGGTTCGGGAGGGATCGCCGGCAACTCGGCGTGGGACGGCTCGCCGCGGCTGTCCTCGGCGGCCGCGCCCCGCAACTCGTCGTCGGGGTGCAGCAGCCTGCGGCGGTCGCGGTCGATCTGGTCCCGGCTGAGTCTCGTCCCGACGACGACGATCCCGGCGGGCCGCACGCCGTGCCGCAGCAGCGTGTCGCGGAGGTCGCGCAGCGCCGCGAGCCTCGTCGACCCGAGCTTCGCGACGACCACCACGCGGTCGACCGCGCGGGCGAGCGGCAGCGCGTCTGGGCCTTCCGTCAAGGGCGGGGCGTCGAGCACCAGCCGGTCGCCGATGCTCAGGACGTCGGTCACCAGCCGCTTCCCGAACGTCAGGCGGATACGCTCGTCCGGCGGCTGCTCGCCGGGCCGGTCGTAAGTGGCGATGGCCTGGAGTATCACGCCGTTGACCTCGACGGTGACGAGCGCGTCGCTCAGCGGGCGCTTCCCGGCCAGCGCCCGCTCCAGATACGGGGAGGGGCGCGCGCCGGTGATTCGGCCGATAGTCGGGCGGCGGACGTCGCCATCGACGAGGATGACGCGCTCGTCTGCCGCGGCCAGCACCCATGCGTAGTGCAGCGCGCTCGTCGTCGTGCCCTGCCCGCGGCTCGCACCCGTGAACACGATCGAGCGGCCGTCCCCGTCGTCGAGCGCGTTGAGCGCGTCGTCGAGCAGCCGATAGGCGCTCAGCAGGTACGGGTGCTCGGCACTCGGCAGCAGCGGTGTGCGCCGCCGGCGCAGCTTCACCCAGGGCACGCGCGTGAAGATCGGGAGCCCGAACAGCGCTTCCAGCTGGGATTCGCGCCGTAGACGTGGATCGAGCGCATCGGCGGCGAATGCCGCGCCCACACCGAGCATCAGGCCGACGATCAGACCTGCCGCGACGCTCCGCAGCCGGCGCGGGGACACCGGGGCGGTCGGGACGCTCGCCGCGCCCTGGACCTGAAGTGTCGGGTCCTGACCGCCCCGGAGCGCCTCCAGCACCGCGATCCGGGCGCCGAGCGACTCCGGCGCCTGCGACTGCCTGGCTGCCGGTACGCGGTCGAGCAGCGCCTGCAGTCGGGGGATCGTCCTGGCCAGTTCAGCGCGCAGGCGCGCGGTGCGATCCTCGACCACCGACTGCGCAAACGCATCCGCGAGTCGTGCGGCGTCGTGCGGCGTCGATCCGCGGGCCGTCACGGCGACGATGTCGCTTCCGGCGACAGGCTCCGCGCGGGTGCGTGCGAGCAGCGCCCGCGAGGAGTCAGGGGACGCCAGGCGCCGCCTGACGCGGTCGGCGACGTCCAGCGTGGTGATCAGGCGGGCAGCGGTTTGCACGTCGCGGCTCGGATCGCTGGAGCTGCGGATCAGGCTCAGTCCGTCCAGGCTGGGATCGGTCACCGGCGACACCAGCAGGTCGGCCTCCGCCTCATACACGGGGTGGACGATCGCGACGTAGAGGACCGCGGCGCTCACCGTCGCGATGACCGCGAGGATAACGATCGGCATGCGCTCGCGCACGGTGCGCACGAAGCGCTCGAGGCTGAGCTCCGTCGGCCTCGGCTCGGCGCGGTACTCGGGAGCCGCCGGGCTCCACGCGCCGGGCATCAGCTCGTACGCGAGCGCCGAATCTTGGGCGTCTGGCGGAGGCGCCCGGCCAGTCCCATCGCACCGGCCTTCGCGTTGTCGACGGCGCGCCGGCGCCCGGCGGGCCGCGGCGACAGGCCGAGCCGCCGCACGCGCGCGTTGAAGCGATGGACGCGCTCCGCGCGCTCGCTGACCACCGTGCGGAACGTGATCGACAGCGACATCGAGGCGCGCGGGCCGTTGCGCACCCAGTGGGGCGCGAACGGGTAGACGTAGACGCCGTCGCCCGGATCCATCTCGAACGCGGTGAACTCGTCGGGCAGGTGCTCGATGTTCCTGTGTCCGCCGTCGTGGTAGCGATCCAGCTCGCGAAGCTCGCTCGCCCGGTCGGAGAAGCGCCCGACATTCATCTGCTTGTGCCCGCGGATCTGCAGCAGCAGATTGTGCTCCGGGTCGAAGTGCGCCGGCGTCAACGCGTTGGGAGCCGACAGGAAGAGGAACGCCTCGCGCCGCAGCATGCCGCCGTGTTCACGGGAGACGAGGAGCTCGACCTCGTCCAGGCAGCGATTGAGCAGATCGCGATAGGGCGGCGCCTGCTCGATGTTCCAGAGCACCATCCACGCGCCGCTCGTCTCGATGTCGCGGACGGTGTCGCCCGGGCGTCCGCTCAGCTCCGGCGCTCCACCCGGGACCAGCAGCGGCTGATCCGCGCTGTGGCGCTCGACGGCGAGCGGCGGCAGCCGATCCGCGAGCTCGGCGATCGCCTCGAGCGTGAGCAGGGGGTGGTCGACGAGCTCGTGTCGAACCGCGAACGCCCGGCGGGCGAAGCCGTCGGCGAAGGTCGCGCGATCGATGTCGAGCACGTGCACCGAGCCCGGGTCGGTGACGGTGCCGGTGACGTTGCTGTGCGTCTTCACGTCCCTGTTCCCTTCGCGGGACTTCCGGTCAGCGGCCGGAGGTGACGATCGTCCCCCACGCCCGTCGGCGTGTCAATCCGCAACGAGCGCCGCCGTGACGGGTGTGTCAGCGATGTGCCTCCAGCACCGCCCGCGCCGCCTCCGATCCGCCGCGCGCGCTGTGGGGGATGGCATGCAGGTCCTCGTAGAGGCGCTCGAGGCGTCGCACGGTGGTGTCCAGGTCGAGCTCGCGGCGCTGGCGCTCACGCCCGCGCCTCCCCATCGCCTCCGCCTCCTCCCGGTCTCGCAGCAGCCGCCCCACCGCCGCGGCAAGGCCGCGCCAATCCCCCCGCTCGACGAGCAGGCCGTGGACGCCGGACGTGATGAGATCCGGCACGCCGCCGACCGCGGTGGCCACCACCGGCAGCCCGGCTGCCATGTACTCGATCATCGACAATGGCGTGCCCTCCCAGTCGGAGGTCGAGAGGGCGACGTCGAGCGCGGCGAGGACGTCCGGCACGTCGTCGCGCAGCCCAAGCAGGCGAACCGAACCCGCGAGTCCGTGCGCCTCGATGAGCGCCCGCACGCGCCCCTCCTCCGGTCCGGTGCCCACGACGAGCACCTGAAGGTCGGGGAACTCGGCGGCGAGTTGCGCGGCAGCGAGGACCATCAGCTCGGGAGCCTTCTGGCGACAGAGCCGGGTCACGGCGCCGATCACCGGAGCCTGCGCCGGGATGCCGAGCTCGCGCCGGACGTCGTGTCGCGGCGCCGGCAGCGGCGGGATGCCGTTCTGGATCACCAGTACGTCGCGGGCGTCGATCCGCTCGATCTCGATCATGCGGCGCATGTCCGCGGCCGAGACGGCAAGAAACGCGTCCGTGCCCCGGGCGATGAGCTCGCGGTCGAGGAGGCGCCGCAGACGCTGCCCGTCGTACGACCACGTGTGCTCGTGGGCGATCACGACCGGGACGCGCGCCAGCCGTCCAACCAGGGTGCCCCAGACGTTGGAGCCGAACTTGTGGGCGTGCAGGACGTCGATCCGCCGGCGCCGCAGCGCCGCGCCGAGCCGGGGCCAGGCGGCGAGGTCGAGGGTCCAACGGCGCTCGAGGCCCAGGAACTCGACCCCGGCGGCATGCAGCTCGGCGAGTGCGGGCGCGACTCCGGGGCTGTCGGCTTCGGTGGCGTCCCAGCGCGTCGCGCACAGCGTCGTCTCAAAGCGCCGACGATCCAGCCGCGCCGCAGTCTGAACCGCCAGTCGCTCGCCCCCGCCCGCCAGGCTGGGCCGGTCAATGAGGATCAGGACCCGTATCTTCTTCACGTTGCGCCATGATCGATGACGTTCGCGCCCGTATCGCGATCCGCCGCGGCGAGCCCGATTGGCTGCGGCGGGCGGGGTCGTTGGCGTTGCCGTTGGGACCGCGGTTGGCGCGGGGAGCGGTGGACGGCTACCCGATCGACCTGCGCTCGAAGACGGCAATCCCGGAGTGGCCGCGCGCTTGGATGTTGCTGGGGGGCGGCGGACGGGCGGACGGATCGATCGAGCGCGTGACCAGCGTGCGCGCCGAGCGGCTGATCCATGTCTCGCACATCCAGTGGGCGCTGGGCTGCCTGGAGCGCCAC